>SKLD01000219.1 GCA_007123395.1 Opitutales bacterium | reverse complement strand
TGAACCCGATGATGCGGAGGGTCTCGTGTTCGCTGAGGGCGGGAAAAACATCGATGTCGAGGGTCTCGCCGTTGCGGTTGACGGTGAGGCGGGTGAGCGGTTCGCCGGTGTCGGCGCGGGCGGCCCCCGTTGTCACGCGGGTGACGACGTCGCCCCAGTCATCCACGCGCTGTCCGTCAATGGCGGTAATGGTGTCACCGGGGTGGATGCCGGCCACGCTCGCGGGGCTGGGCACCTCGTTGCCGCCGCGGTCGACGACGGTCGGCAGAACGTAGCCGATTTGCGTGGTGTCCATGCTTTCATAGACGCGTGTGCCTGAGACCCAGAGGATGCAGGCGAGGCTGAGGGCGAAGAGCACGTTGAAGACCGCCCCTGCCACCGACACGACCATCTTATCGGTGTAGCTGATGGGCGGCAGGCCGCTGCGGCGCGGTTCGGGTGAGTCGCCTTCGACGCCGCGCAGGTCGGCGAGCTGCGGCAGCATGACGTAGCCGCCGAGGGGGATGGGGGCAACGCGCCATTCCACGCCCTGTTTGTCCGTCCAGCCGAAGAGACGGGGGCCGAAGCCAATGGAAAAGCGGTCGATCTTGAGCCCTCGCCAGCGTGCGGCGAGGTAGTGCCCGAGTTCGTGCACGAAGATCGAGGCACCGAAAAAGAGTACCACCACGGCGATAGCCACGGGGTTCGTCAGGATACGGAAGATGATTTCGGTCGTCATGGGCGAGACGTAGTTTGTGCGGCTTCACGCACGCATGCGGGTGTCGGCGAACCGCGAGGCCACAGTGCGGGCGCTTTCTTCCGTGGCGAGCAATTCTTCGACCGTGCCGTCGTGCGCGGGCGGCGACAGACTCTCCAAACAGTGTGCGATGACATCGGGAATGGCAACGAAGGGCAACCGTTTTTCAAGGAAGCGGTTCACGGCGACTTCGTTGGCCGCGTTGAATACGGCGGGCGCGCCGCCGCCTGCTTCCATGGCCTCACGGGCAAGCCGCAGGCAGGCGTAGCGCTTCATGTCGACGGGGGCGAAGTCGAGCTGCAGCGCGCGTGAAAAGTCGAGGCGCTCCGCTGTGCTGTCCGCCCGTTCCGGGTAGAGAAGGGCGTACTGAATGGCGAAGGTCATGGAGGGAGGCGAGAGCTGCGCGAGAACTGAACCGTCGATAAACTCCACCATGCTATGCACGAGGCTCTGCGTGTGCAGGACGACGTCCAGTTGGTCCGGCGGCAAGCCGAAGAGCCAGTGTGCTTCGATGAGTTCGAGGCCCTTGTTCGCCATCGTCGCGGAGTCGACGGTGATTTTTGGCCCCATGTCCCAGTTGGGGTGCTGCGTCGCATCCTCCGGTGTCACGCGGTCGAGGGCTTCGGACGGGAGATTGCGGAAAGCTCCCCCCGACGCCGTGAGGATGAGGCGGCGCACGGAGGCGTCGGCGGGCCGCCCGTGCAGGCATTGGAAGATTGCGTTGTGCTCGCTGTCGACAGGCAGAATGCGCGCGCCGTGCCGCCGTGCCGTTTCCATGACCAAGCCGCCTGCAACAACAAGCACCTCCTTGCTCGCAAGGGCCAGCGTTTTGCCCGCTTCCAGCGCGGCGAGGGCAGGCCGTAGACCCACTGTTCCAGTCGCGGCGAGGAGCACGGTGTCGGCTTCCTCAAGAGTGGCCAGACGGAGAAGGCCCTCGACCCCTTCGTCGGCGAACAGGCTTGCATGCGGGACCGCGAACTCGCGGGCAATTGCATCGAGGCGTTCCCGGTTTTGCGCGGCCGCAACGCCGACGAGCCGCAGCTTGCCCGCGTGCTGCCGCACGACTTCGAGAGTGTTCCAGCCGATGGATCCAGTGGCTCCGATGAGAACAACGCCTTTCATACGCCTATTGGTGATGCTTCCTTTCGCTTGGATCGGAAGCTTAGAGGCCCGCGAGCAGCCCGCTGAGGAGGAGAAAGCCTACCGGGGCGGCAAGGAGAAAACTATCGGTGAGGTCGAAGATGCCTCCGATGCCCGGGATCGTGCGCCCGGAGTCCTTCACCCCGGCGGAACGCTTGAGGGCGGATTCGAAGAGATCGGCGGTAATCGATGCCACAGCCACCGGCACCGCCGCCCACAGTGCGAAAAGCGGCGTGAATCCGACCGGCAGGTAGCGGCTGAAGAGCAGTTGGAACAGTAGGCTCACGACGGCCGAAACAAGAATGCCGCCGATCACGCCTTCCCAAGTCTTGTTCGGACTGAGAACGGGCGAAAACGAGGTCCGCCCGAGCTTCAGGCCGACTAGGAGCGCTCCCGCGTCGGTGAATTTCGCCGCCGCAATGATCCATACCGCGAGCAGGATTTGGCCCGATTGAAGGATCGGCAGGAAAAAGCCCAGCATAAGCGGCACGGCGAGCCCCCCGGCCGTGGCGCTGAAGACGGAGACACACTCGCTCGCCGGGCTCCGTACGAGCACGAAGAGAACCAGCAGCGTAAAGCCGAGAGCCAGCCCCGCCAGCGGGTGGAGGCCGATGTAGGGTAGGTAGGCGAAGCCGACGAGATGCAGCGCGCCTGCCGCGAGACCGGCCCACACCTGCGGCTGCCCGCCGGTCTTGCGGATCAGGCCGTAGGCTTCCCACTGCGTGAGGAGCGCGGCCGCCGTGAGGATGAAGTAGGCACCGTGTACGCCGCCGACCGCGAGGACGGCGATGAGGACGAGCCAAAGGATAACTGTGCTGGCAATTCGTTGCGTCATACCGTCTGAGGTTGGGGCGCGCGCCGTATCTGTTCGCCTGTCTTGCCGAAGCGGCGCTCCCGGCGGGCGTAGTCCATGAGGGCGGCGTAAAAGTCTTCCGGGCCGAAGTCCGGCCAGTATTTTGGCGAAAAGTAATACTCGGCGTAGGCACTCTGCAGGAGCAGGAAATTGCTTACGCGGTGCTCGCCGGAGGTGCGGATCACCAGATCAGGATCGGGCAGGCCTGCCGAGTAGAGATAGCGGCTCGCCTCTGCCCAGTCGAGCGAGGCGGGGTCCGCCTCGCCACGCGCCACGGCCTCCGCATAGGCCTTCATGGCGTCGACAACCTCCGTGCGCGAACCGTAATTCAGCGCGAGCGCAAGGGTGCGCTCGGTGTAGTCGGCCGTCGCCTCCTCCGTGCGGCGGAGCAGCTTCGCCACACGGGAGGGCAGTTCATGCGTGCGACCAAGAACGCGCAAGCGGATCTTCTGCTCGCGCAGCACTTTCGCCTGCTCCTTCAGGTAGTGCTCCAGCAGCCGCATGAGCGCCGAGACCTCTGTGCGCGGACGGTTCCAGTTCTCCGCCGAAAAGGCGAAGAGCGTCAGGCAGCTCAGATCCGCCTCTTTCGCCGCCTTGATGATGGACTTTACGTTTTCCACGCCTTGGCGATGCCCCTCGTTGCGCGGCAGACCACGTGCCCCCGCCCAGCGTCCGTTGCCGTCCATGATCACGGCAACATGGCTCAGCAACCCCGGCTGAAATCCCGGTGGCGGCGGCGGTACGGATGCTCCTTCCTCCCTCATTCGTCGAAAACCCACCAAAAAAGAACCCCGCGCCTTCCGAGGCAATCGCTAACTCCGCGAGATATCCGCCCCTTCTCCCAATAACTAATTGCTGAGATATTTATTTTTAAAACTAAATCCCGAATTAAATATGACTGACATGACTCCACGCACGATATTGCTGCTTGCGAGTTTTTAACTCTCAAAAATATTCTCCAATAATTATAAATATTGTCAAATTTAATTCAGCATTAAATAATTTGACTGGAGCCCAAGGGGGGTGGAGTGCGGGGCGGCGTTGGCTCAGAAGGCGCGCTCATAGGTGCCGTCGGGGCGCTTGGCGAGAACACCTTTGAGTTCGAGCATGAGGAGAGCGGCGTGGACGGCGTGGGGTGGAACGTCGGCGCGGTCGACGATGTGGTCGGGGTGGAGGCAGTCCCCGTCTAAAAAGTGGCGGGCGACGGCGGCTTCTTCATCCGTGAGACCGCCGGGCAGAGTGTCGCCGGGGTCGGGCGGCGTGCGGCCCTCTGCAATATCGGCAATGAGGTCGAGCTGGCGACCCTGCCCGTGGATTTCCTCAAGGAGCTGGTCGATGGACTGGACAAGGGTGGCGCCGTCGCGGATGAGGGCGTGGCAGCCGTCGAAGGACGGCATGTCGATGCGGCCGGGCACAGCGCAGACGCTGCGACCCTGCTCAGCGGCGAAGCGGGCAGTAATGAGGCTGCCGCCTTTGGCACCGGATTCGGCGACAAGGATGCATTGGCTCATCCCCGAGACGATGCGGTTACGCTGGGGAAAGGTTTGCCGGTCGGCGACGCGCCCGAAGTAGAATTCGGAGGCGACGGCACCTTCGCTGCGCATGCGTTCGAACAGGCGGGCGTTTTCCCGCGGATAGGTGATGTCGAGGCCGTTGCCGAGGAGGGCGACGGTGTTGCCTCCGGCGCCGAGGGCGGCGGTGTGTGCCTCGGCGTCGATCCCGGCGGCGAGTCCGCTGACTATGGTGAACCCGAGGCGGGCGAGTTCGGCGGAGAACTCACGTGCGATTTTCCTTCCGTAGGCACCTGGCCGCCGCGTCCCGACGATGGCGACCGCGCGGTCGCCGCAGCGTGCCGGCCCCTGCCAATAGAGCCCGACCGGTGCGTCGTGGAGGGTGCGAAGGCGAGGAGGGTAGCCGTCTTCGTCGGACGTGATGTAGCAGGCATTGAAATGTTTGAGAAAGGCTTCTTCGCGGGCAAGGTCGAACCGTTCGCGCCAGTGCTTGAGCGCCTTTTGTTGCTTGGCGGAGCAGGCTTCGTGGAGCGCCGCAGGCTCGCACCGAAGGGCTTCCCGTGCGGAGCCACAGTGATCAATGAGGCGCCGGATGGAAACCGGGCCGAAGTCGGAGAGCCCGCTGAGGATCATCCGGGCTTGCCGCTCGTCGGGGGTCATTGCGTTAGACGATGCCGGGCGCGCGCAGGGCGCTTTCGAGGTAATCGAGCAGTTGGGTTGACCGCACGGCGTGGTGACCGTGGGCACGGGCGAGACAGTCCGCCGCCGCGCCGTGCCATGTGACGGCATCGCGCAGCGCCTCGACCGGTTGGGCGGGATTTTGCGCGAGAATGCCGGCTACCATTCCAGCGAGAATGTCGCCAGTGCCGCCGCGGGCGAGGACCGGACCGCCGCTTATGCTGTATTCGATGCTCGTGCCGTCGGAGATCGTGGATACAGATCCCTTAAGGACGCCGAAGGTGTGGTGTCGTCCGCAGTAGTCGCGGAAGGCGGCGGCGGGGTCGTCAATGCGGTGCTTGGGGTCCGTGCGGCCCGAAATACGTCGGAACTCACCGATGTGCGGTGTGATGAGAATGGGGCCGGCGGATTCCGGACGACCGTGGATGGAGGCGATGATGTCCGGCGCAAGAGCGGAAGCATCAAGGACGGTGGGGACATGGATCTCGCGCACAAGGCGGCAAATGAGGTAGAGGTTGTGACGTTCGACGAAGAGACCCGGTCCTACGAGTATGGCACTGGCGTTTTTGGCGAAGGCGGCGACGACGCGGAGAAAGTCTGCTTCGAAAACGCCGTCCGGACGCACCGGAAAGGGTTGCCACATGGCCTCGGGCGCGGCGGCGGCGAGGCGGAGGTTGAGTGTGCCCGGAGTGAGTGCGGTGACAAGGCCGGTGCCCGCTTTCAGCGCGCCGAGAGTTGCCATGAGGGCGGCGCCGGGCATGCCTGCGGATCCCGCGACGATAAGAAGGTGCCCATAGTCGCGTTTGTGGGTATCGGCCGGGCGCATGCCGCCCCGGCGCCGGAAGTATGCGGGATCGAGAATGCATTCGCTGTAGCGCTCGCGGAAGTCCGTGCCCTTGCCGAAGAATCCAAGATCGATGAAGCGCACGCGTCCAGTGGAGGCGCGGTGGATTTCGTTGAAGCAGGGTTGCTTGGCGATGCCCGTGGCGTAGGTAATGTCTGCTTGGAAAATTGGGAAACCCGCTTTGTCGCCGAGTCCGCTGGGCAGGTCGATGGCAGCGCGGAAACGTGCGCGCACAGCGATGTTGGCCCAGTCGATGATTTCCTCGTAAGGGCTGCGCAGAGGGGGAAGGAAGCCCATACCGAGAAGACCGTCGATACAGATGTCGAACTCGATATGAGCGAGGTCCTTGCCGATTGCGGCTGACCAGTTGTCGTGGACCGTGCATGTGGTGTTGGACTTGAGAGAATCGAGGATATCGCTGACGTCGGTTGAGAGCGCTCCGGTGCCTTCAGCGAGGACGACCGTTATCCGGCTATCCGGCCTTTCGGCGGCGATGGCGCCGGCGGCGATGAGAGCGTCGCCAGCGTTATTGCCCTTGCCTGCAAGAACGAGCACATGGCATTGCATGGGCAGCGCCCCGATTTCTCCGAAGTCGGTGAGAATCCGTTTCCCCACAGCGGTTCCGGCGGTGTGGATGGCGTTTACGGCAGCGTCCGGATTTCCGGCGAAGTGCGTTTTTTCGAAGTCCCGCGCTTCGGCGCAGGAGAGAATTGGATACTTTTGCGGCATTTTCGAAGTGGCGGTCAGGATAAGCAAACTCTATATCTGGCGATAAATAAGCGCGACGGCTTGCCCGAAGGCGGCCGTGTGCGCGAGGGAGAGCAAAATGCCCGCCGCGCCGAGCCCGCGCAGGAGGGCTTTGCCTTTGTTGTCAAGGTGGACGATGGGTTCGCCCCTGTCTCCTTTGCGTACCTCTACGCTCTTCCAGCCGAGTTCCCTGCCGATCCCGGTAGTGAAGCATTTGGATACGGCTTCCTTGGCAGCAAAACGCGCGGCTAGGTGGGGCACGGGATTCGACATGGACATGCAATACTCACATTCAATCTCGGTGAAGACACGCGAAAGAAAGCGGTCTCCCTGCCGTTTGAGTACCCGTGCGATGCGGTCGCATTCGATGAAGTCGATGCCGAGCCCGCATACGGTTCCACCCGCAGGCAGGTTGAAGGAGGGTGAAGAAGACGCGTCCATTGTCAAAGGCCGGGGTTCATGAGGCGCTTCATCGTCTGGACCGCGTCGCTGACTCCGTCAAAGAGCGCGCGGCTGATGATGCTGTGCCCGATGTTCATCTCGTGTACATAAGGCACGCGGCGAACATCGCGAATGTTTGTGTAGTTGATGCCGTGGCCAAGGTTGATAATGAGACCCAGAGAAAAGGCTCGTTCAGCGGCCGCAACGAGTTTGCTGAGTTCCTCGGCGCGTTTTGAAGAATTATACCAAGCATTGGCGAATGCACCGGTGTGCAGTTCGATAACGGGTGCGCCGACCTCTGCGGCGGCGTCGATTTGGCGCGGTTCCGGTTCGATGAAGAGACTCGTTGCAATACCGGCCCGGTTCATCTCAGTGACACACGCCGCGACCCGGTCGCGATGGCCGTGCGCGTCGAGTCCGCCTTCCGTAGTGACTTCCTCGCGCCTTTCGGGCACAACGCATACTGCCGCAGGCCGGATCTCGAGGGCGAAGCGGATCATGTCGTCCGTGCAGGCCATCTCCATGTTGAGCGGAACTTGCAGAGCTTTACGCAGGCGGCGTACATCACCCCGGCGGATGTGTCGGGTGTCCTCCCTTGGATGAACGGTGATCCCGTCGGCACCAGCGCGTTCGGCGGCAAGAGCGAAGGCAACCGGGTCGGGTTCGATCATCTCGCCGTGCTCCCGCTTGTCCGCGCTGTAGCGCGCCTCGCGCAGGGTGGCGCAGTGATCAATGTTCAACCCGAGAAAGATGGGTCCACGTGGTTCGGCGCCGGATTTCATGAGGGCAGGTAGACAACGCCCTCGTTTAGCGGAAATCAAACCCGTTTTTATTTAAGCCCGCGATTACATGACAACAGCCTGCAGAGATGCCAAGTGATGCAATTGGACGAGGCAGAGATGGCTGGGTTGCCAATGCTTTTGGAGCAACGAAACTGGTGACGTTTCGCCTGACTTCGGCGTACGGCGCTTTAGTCACCCCGCACAGTCAATTGGTTGCTGGAGCCATCTCTGACCTGCAGCCACTGGCGCGCGCAGGCGAGGGCCTCTTCCCCTTCGGGCGAAGGCACCGGTTTGGGCGCGCGCTTGCGCCGGAAGCGCAGACCCTCGTCCCCGCTTAGCACCGCCTCCACAAAGGCTCTC
>SKLD01000213.1 GCA_007123395.1 Opitutales bacterium | reverse complement strand
GCGCACGTCGTGGGCGAGGCAAACGGTGAGGAGGACGCGTGCCTCGTTGTCGCCCACGCAAAACACCCCGCACGGCTTGGGCAGCGCCGCCACCCAATCGCGCATGCGCTCCAGCCAGCTCCACATTTCGGAGGGCAGCGCCAACGTGGCGACGGGCGAGCCTCCGAGCCCGGCGCGGAAGCCGGCTTCGCGCTCCGCGCTGAACCGCCGCTCCGCGAAGCCCATGTAGCCGAAGTTCCGCAGACCGCGCTCGTGGAGATACTCCGCCGCCCGTTCGCCCAGTCCGCGGTGGTCGCAGCATACGGTGACGACTGGAGACGGTTGGACGGAGGCGCTCAAATTCACCAGCGGCACTCCGAGCCGCAGGTAGGACGAGCCCGGCCCGAGCGTGGGAAAGTGCCCCAGAATTCCTTTCACTCCCCATTTTCGCAGCATGTCCGCGGGCGGCGCCCCGCTCTGGAACCAAAGCACCTCGTTGGCCGGGTTTTTCGCCAACCACGCCATCGCGCCCGCCATGAGGGACCGCCCGTAGCCGAAGGAGGTCGGCAGGATCACGGCGATACGCGGGAGCGCGAAGGACCGCGCGGTCCGGCGGCGCTGGCGGGCTTGCTTCATAGTGCGTCAGGAAGGATCGTAGTGATGGCAAGCGCAAGCGTCAATGCGCAAACGGTGCGATTCTTTGCGCAATTGCGCTGTTGTGGTCGGGTGGGGAATGGGCTACGTTGGTCTTTGAAGTTTATTCGTAACGTAAGAACTCCAGATCAAACTCAAGATATGAAACACTCCTTCAAAACGCACAAACAGCACCTTGCCGCCATCGCGGGCGGCTTATTTCTTGCCTCCGCGCTTTCCGCCCAAGTCTTCCCGACGACGTGGACCGGGGGCGACGGCGCCAGCATCAACGACGGAGCGAATTGGTCCGACGGCCTGCCCACCGGCCTCGATGCGGGAGAGTGGGGGCTGGTCGATACTCCCGATTCGCTGACGACAGATAGTTTTGGTGCTAACACCGATCTTTTCTCCGGTTACCGTGTTTGGCTTAGGAGCGGAGACTTTTCGACCGCCTCGAACGACCGTCTCCTGATGGATGACGTCGCCTTCGCCATGGAAGGCGGCTCGTTCACCCACGTTCCCGTGGGAAGCGGACAGCTTGTGCTCCTGCGCGACGGGGCATCCCTGGATCTCCGTGGTGGAACGACGGTTTTGGACAACCCGGATAATCATCTCGGCCTCGCTTTCGGCGCCGGCGGTTCGGGCGATGGAGTGCCCCGCGTCGACATCAGCGGCGGCACCCACACATGGGGCAATATCGAGTTCCGCCAGCCGAACGAAGGCCTGAATCTTCTGGAAGGAAGCTACACCCTCACCCTGACCGGCAGCGAACCCATTGACCTTGGCCGTAACCACATCAACTTTCGCTTCCACGAAGGCGGTGGCTCGCTCATTGTTTCCGCCTTCGGCGTGAGTGATCCCTACGATTTCGAAGGCCTGCTGTGGAACGACGGCGAGCTGACCTTTATCGACGCCGGAGGCAACGAGTTCACCCATGGAGACGGCACCTTCTCGGATTACTTCATCGTGTCGGGCGGCAACACGCTGACCGCCATTCCGGAGCCATCGGCGGCGGCGGTCGTCCTCGGGGTGGCTGTGCTCGGCCTCTTCCTCCATCGGCGCCGGACGCGATCCTGAACGCCTTTTTTACTAATCATTCCGGAATAGAAACAACGAGCACGAGCAACCGAAACAATGTGGAAGCGGCATCTTGCCGCTTCGCCCGAACGGTAAAAAGCGGCGAGACGCCGCTTCCACTCTTGTTTGTGTCCCAATTATTCTGAGATTCCTAATAATGTGGGTTCATGACGCCCGCCTCTGCCCGGGGCGGGCGTTTTGTTTTGTTTTCATCGCTCCGCGCGGAAATTTCACCACCCTCAAAACCGTTTTCCAGAGAATCCGTATGAACCATCACCGAATGACCGCCCTCCTCGCCATGGCCCTGTCCCTTTGCGGCATGGGCACCGTGCCCATGTTGTCGGCGGGGGCGGATGACCTCTTCGTCCACGCCGACCTGCCCAACAGCTTCGGGGACGGCCGCCTGGATAACGCGGGGTATTCCTTCCAAGACCGGCAGCCGCTCGCTTCCTTCGAAGATCCCGAGGGCACGCTGTGGCAGGTCGTCGGCTATATTTCGCTCAACCGTCTGCCCGTCATCCAGTGGCGGAAGCGTGAGGCGGGGGCGGAGGCATGGTCGCTTTGGGCGCGAACCGGGGCGGACGCATCCATCCTCCCCGCGCCGGGCTCGAACTGGCACGGCTATATGTCGGTGGGCATCGACACGGCGGGTTACGCCCACTTTATCTACGACGGGCGCGGCGACTTCCGCTACCACCTTTCCGCCGAGCCCGTGCACGAGGGATGGACGGGTGATCTGGTGAACCGTTCCGGCAACGGTATCCCCGGGTGGTCGAGTGGCACGCGTTCCACCTACTGGCGCTTTTCCAAACACCCCGAAACCGGACTCATGACGCTCGCCATCCGTCGGTCCGGGTCGGGGCACGCGCTCTTCGTCCTCGACGCGGACACACAGACATGGTCCGCCTTTCCGGGCACGCGCGCCTCCGACGGACGGCTCTTCACGGACACCGGAATTTTCGCCCAGTATGTCTCGCATGACGCCGTCTTCCGCGGCGACGACCTCTACGTTGGTTACACGCATCGCCAGTCAGGCAGCTCAAGCACGAACGAGGATCTCAGCGTCATCAAGTTCAATGCCGCCGCCGGGCGCTGGCAGCGGCTCGACGGCACAAACCTTACCGTGCCCGTCGAACCGCGGGAGGGCACAATCATCGATCCCGCCAAGACCGACTCCATGCTTGACCATCGCTGGGATCTGATGGCCGACGGGCAGGGATTCATCCACGGCTTTTACCGCAGACAGGACGATGGCGGCTATGTCCAGATCTTTCACTTCTGGATCGATGAAGACGACACCGTGCATGGCCCCGCCGCCGTCACCGACACCCGCTACACCAGGTTCTGGCAGAATGTCTCGGGCACGGGTGTGGAGCTTTCGCAGGCCCGCAGCTTCCATATCGGCGCGCGCGTTTACGTTGCGTGGCAAGAGGAGGACTTCGGCAACCGGACGGTCGCCTCCGCGTCGCAATATCCGTTTGACGAATGGACGGCGCCGCAGGTCATCGATTCCACCAATCTACGTGCCTCCGATCCGGAATTCGAGCGCTGGGCGTGGGACACGCGGGAAGAAATCTGGCTCACGGCCATGCCGTTCCTCCCCAACACAGCGGCGGGCCGACCGGTGTCCGTCGTGCGAATACCGTTCGCCGATCTGCCCGTGCCGGAAGGCGCCTCCGCGACCTTCGCCGAATGGATCGTCGCCTTCGACGGTTTGGAGGAGGCGGAACGGCTGCCCGATGCCGACCCGGCGCGTGACGGTATACCCAATTTGCTCAAATACGCTCTCGGCATGGATCCCGCGCAACCCGGCCATGGCACCGTCGGCACCGTTGCGCAAGGCGGTATGCCCGCATTCTCCCAAAGCCCCGACGGACAATTCTCCTTTCTCTACCGCAAAGACACCTCACTCGGCGACATCAACTACATCGTCGAGTGGTCGGACGATCTGGCCGAATGGCGCGAGGGCCCGTGGACCGAAACCGTCGTCGACGCCTCCGGAGACATCGAGCTGCGCGAAGTCGCCTTCCCGCCGGGCGAAGCGCCCGCACAGCCCGTCTTCGTTCGCCTGAGCGTCGCGCAATAAGGTGCTCTCCGCGCGCAGGCCTCCTCCGCCTGCAACCGGCGCAAGCGGCCGTGGGCGCGGATTGACAATGGTGGCGTTTCCCGCTGACCTCCGCCGAGTATGAAGACACAAGTGCGTCAATTGGCGACGGGGTGCGCGGTTCTGCTTTCCACGGTTTACGCCATGGCGGCGGCGACCGACCCGAATTGGGATATTGCCGGTCTTGTGGACTCGGGCAAGCGTCTGGCGACGGCAGCGGTCACGGAAAACACCCGCTGCATGGACTTGGTGGATGCGGACACCTTGCTCTTCATTCATGGGAGACAGAGCCGCAATGTCGTGGTCTACGAGTTGCAGACCCGGGGTGACCTTGGCACCGCGCAATTCCTGTATGCGTTTGACACAACGCCCTATTTCGGCACGCGCGCGCAGACGGAGTCCGTCGGTCACGGGATCTTTGTGAAACGCGAAACGCTCGACCGCATGTGGCTCTGGAACCGGACCGAGCTGTGGGCGTTCGACATGCCCGAGCCCGGCGATGTGCGTTCGGCGCGGTTCTCGGGTTACCGGAGCTTCGCCGGGGAAGTCACGCGCGGCCATGCTATTCACTTCCGGCCCGACGGCAGGGCATTTTACGTGGAGGACCGCGATCAGGCGCGGGTACATCAATTTTCAATGGCCACCCCATGGGATATCGAAACCATCGTTCCCGACGGGCAACTCGATATATCCGCAAGGCACGCGGCCGTCCGGGGTCTTGAGTTCAACCCCGACGGCACAGTGATGTACCTGCTCGACACGGAATTACGTGAAGTCCAGCAATACGGGCTTGGGCAGGCATAGAACGTGACCAGTGCCGTTTTCGAAAAGGCTTTCGCCCTTGGCATGGAAAATCCGCGCGGCATGACATGGAACCGGCACGGGAGCCGTCTTTACATCATGGACGCGACGACCCGTGAGGCCACGCAATTCAATGTGGCGGGGGCTGTCGATCCGCTTCAGCTTCGCTATGAGCCGGGTCCGGGCGGCGGGTTCATGGGTGAAACCGAGCAGTGGTTGCCGCCGGGCGGGGAGGGCGCCCCGGTGGAGGCTGTTCCCGAGACCGGTGCCCGTTTTTATCGTTGGAGCGACGGGCGGATGGACAATCCGCGCACGGACACGGAGATTGCCGTTGATACGGTTGTGCGCGCGTATTTCGAGTCCGATGGCGGCGTGCCCATCGACTGGTATCAAGAACATGGTTTTTTTCCGGGGGAGGGCGCGTCGTGGGCGCATCTCGACATGGAGGATCCGACCGCAAAGGGAATGCCGCTGCGTTCGCAGTTTATCGCCGCCCTCGATCCGAATGATCCCGTCTCCCGTTTCTCCATCACAAGCCTCGCAATCGGCCCCGCGATCATGATCCGCGTCCAGCCTGTCCGGGCGACGCGCCGCTACACCGTCGAGGTCTCCGCGGATCCGTCCGCACCGGACGGATGGGATTCCGTGCCGGGACTTGTGGACGTGATTCCTGGTCCCGGCGACACCGCACTGACGCTCGAAGCCCCCGCTCTTCCCGAGGAAACAGGCGT
This sequence comes from Opitutales bacterium, assembly GCA_007123395.1. Classification (GTDB taxonomy): domain Bacteria; phylum Verrucomicrobiota; class Verrucomicrobiia; order Opitutales; family Oceanipulchritudinaceae; genus SLLG01. Next base: position 2,798 of record SKLD01000213.1, on the reverse strand, counting down.
ATTCTTCCGTGTCGGCGTGCGGGTTTCTTCGCCGGAAGAGCCGTGAGATTTTTCTGGCACGGGACGGGTAGGGCGGGACAATGGGCGGATCAGCGGTCACAAACCCGGTGCCGCAACACCCGCCGCTTTCGCCAGCTTGAGCTGCCGTTTATCGAAGCTGAGAAACCGGTTACTTCCCAAAACAATCGACATGGCAACATGTAGAATATCGAGCGTTCTTGCGCCAATTTTCTCAGAATAGAGGGCACTCAGACGCTCTGTCTCGGTCAGCACGGCCTCGTGCGCCGGCTCGACTGCCTGCCAAACCCCCGCGTTCACGTCCGCCAGAAAGTGATTCAGTGAAGCGTCGCGCTGGGCGGGCGTGATCTCCTTCCGGAAGACGCGCAACCGCAGGGCATTTCGAAACTCCACTTGGTTCAGCCAAGAGAGGAAGACGCCATCCTTCCCTCGCTCCATTTGCCGAACGGCGCGCTCCGTGTGCGCATCGGGAGCGTAGAGAGAACAGATGAAGCCCGTGTCCGCATAGGCTTTCATCGGTCTCCACGCTCTTCGCTTAAAACGTCGGTCGCCGTTGTCTTCAATTCGGCGTCACCGTAGACGTCGTGCAACCTCTGCCGGAAGTCAGGGACCACGGCATTCTCATCCGCCGGTTCCAGCGGTTTCAAGAGGGCGAGCGGCTGGTTCCGGCGCCGTATAATGATCGACTCTCCGAGCCCAACGCGTCGCAGGACTTGTCCGGTATCGTGCTTCAGGCTGCGGATATTGACTGACTTCATTGTGCCACAAAGTTGCAACACACTATACAGGTTGTCAATCCGTTTGGTTCAACTAATCACCCTCTTCCGCGCCGGCGGCTGGCTTTGTCATCGGCAGCCCCCGTGATTTTCCCTCTGCCAAACAGGCCCGCCGCCGCGCGGCGAGATTTTTCTGGCATGGGACGGGTAGGGCGGGACAATGGGCGGATCATGGCGAAATGGAAGAAACGCAAGCCGGAGACAGAGGACGAACCCAAGGTCCTCAGCTCCTACACGATCAAACTGGACGAAGAGCAACTCGGGGCCCTCGAGAAGATCTGCGACAAGCGGCTCTACGCCTTTTACGACGTCGCCCACTCGCGGTTTGCCTTCAAGGCACCCTATGAGGGCATCAATATCGTCGCTTACAAGAGCGGCAAGGTCGTCATCCAGGGCAAGGGCACGCAGGGCTTCGTGCAAAACATCCTCGAACCCGAGGTAACGAAATCGCCCCAGCTCGGCTACGAGGAGTTTCACAAACCAGAGTATTACGAGCCGCACGCCGGTCTCGACGAGGCGGGAAAGGGTGATGTCTTCGGCCCGCTCGTTTCGTGCTGCGTCATCGCCGACGGTGATATGGTGCGCCAGTGGCGCGAGGAGGGCGTGAAAGACTCCAAGGCCATGACCGACGGAAGCATCCTGCGACTTGAAAAAATCATTCTCAAAACGAAGGGCGTTGTCGTGAAGAAGACCTTCGCGGGCATGGCGCGCTACAACGAGCTGATGTCCAAGCCCAATGCCAACCTCAACAAACTCCTCGCTTGGTACCATGCCCGTTCCCTCGCCGCCGCGCTGCAGGAGCGCACGGTGGAGTGGGGGCTCGTTGACCAGTTCAGCAAAGCGCCCCTCACGCAACAGCAGTTGAAGAAAGACGGCATCGACTTCGACCTGCGCATGCGCACGAAGGCGGAGGACGATCCCGTCGTGGCGGCGGCCTCCATCTGCGCGCGGGCCGAGTTCGTCCGCCAGATGGGCAAGCTGAGCAAGGAGTTCGGCGAACCGCTCAAGAAGGGCGCGAGCGCCGCCGTGCGCACGCAGGGCAAGGAACTTGTCGCCAAGCTCGGCGCGCACCGCCTCAAGGACTTCGCCAAGGTCCACTTCAAGACCGCCTACGAAATTCTCGGGCTGCCCGTGCCCGAAAAGCCGAAGTGGACGCCGCGCCGCTAGCGTTCGACCGCGCCCGCCTCGACGGTGCGGCGTGGCTTGTCGGCATCGACGAAGCCGGACGCGGGGCGCTCGCCGGCCCGGTCGTGGCCGCCGCCGTGGCCGTGCGCGCGGATGTCCTCACGGCCGACGCGCTGCACGGACTCGCCGCCGTCGCGGGCGACTCCAAGACGCTGCCGGCGTCCGTGCGGGAAGGCGTTCTCGCTGAGATCGGAGCCGCCGCCGCAGGGGACCTTCTGCGCTTCGCCCCCGGCGAAGCCTCCGTCGCCGAAATCGAGACCGCCAACATCCTCGGCGCCACCAAGCTCGCCATGGCCCGCGCCGTCGCCGCCCTTGGGGAGGATCTCGCCGTCCCGGTAGCGTCGGACGCCGCCGGTCCGCTCTTCGACGCCGTCGCGCCGCCCGCCGTGCGGCTCCTCGTCGACGGGCTCCCGCTCAAAGGCTTCCCGTACCGCCACGAGGCCGTCGTGAAGGGCGACGCCTCTTCGCTCGTCATCGCGCTCGCTTCCATCGTCGCCAAAGTCACCCGCGACCGCCGCATGCGCGAACTCGCCCCGCGATATCCCGCCTACGGCTTCGACCGGCACGTCGGCTACGGCACCGGTGCCCACCGCGCCGCCCTCCACCAACACGGGCGCTGCCCCGAACACCGCACCCGTTTTCTCCGCAAGGTGCTGCCTACAGATGACAAAGCGCACTAATATTCCCGCAATTTGAAAACAAATGAAGACCACCGACATGCCTCTCTGGCCCGGCGTTCCGCCGCTTTGGAATTCGGCGCATACCGGACCGTATCCGTTTCTTGAATGGTATCCCGCCGGGCGGGTTATCCGTCCCTGC
>SKLD01000281.1 GCA_007123395.1 Opitutales bacterium | reverse complement strand
TGCTGTGCGCTTTGTTAAAAAGCTTCGACGTTCCTGTATCCACGAACCGCGACTGCGTCACAAGCTACACCCGATCCGTTCCGGAATTCGACACCAAAGGGAACCGCCCCGATGCCGCCTCCATGGCCAAATTCCGTAGTGCAGTAAATTCCATCAACTATCAATGGCAGGGATTCCGCCACCGCACATCCGCGCGGTGAACCGCGGCAAGCACGGGCCTCTTCAAGCCACGGCACATGCCGCGCAAATTTGACACACGAAGCGCCGCGACCTGTGTCATCCTTGCCTACCGCCCAGGCAACCTGACCAGACGTTAATCCCTAAACCACAATTACTTAACGGATAAACCTCCGTTTGGCACCCCCCTTGCTGGACGCCCGTTCCGTTGTCATGATCGAAGCGTTATCCTTGGAAAAGCGTTACGGTCCGATCCGGGCTGTGGACGGGGTCGGTTTTTCCGTGAAACCGGGCGAAATCCTCGGCTTTCTCGGTCCCAACGGGGCAGGAAAGTCGACGACGATGAAGATGGTCACCGGTTTCGTGCGCCCCGACGGCGGCACGGCGCGCATCGGCGGGCACGACATCCTCAAGGCACCGCTCAGGGCAAAATCCCTCTTCGGCTACCTCCCCGAGACCGGCCCCCTCTACCCCGAGATGACGGTGAGCGACTTCCTGCGCTTCAGCGGTGAGCTGCGCGGCCGGCATACGCAGCAAGGACCTGGCGGCGGCCGTCGACCGCGTCTACGAGCTGTGCCACCTCGGCACAGTGCGGCACCAAACCCTCGAAACACTGAGCAAAGGCTACCGCCAGCGTGTCGGCCTCGCCCAAGCCGTCCTCCACGACCCGCCCTACCTCATCCTCGACGAGCCGACCGACGGACTCGACCCGAACCAAAAGAGCGAGGTGCGCAAACTCATCGCCGGGATGGCGCACGACAAGGCGATCATACTCAGCACACACATCCTCGAAGAGGTCGAGGCGATGTGTACACGCGTGCTCATCATCAACCACGGCAAGATCGTCGCCGACGCCTCCCCGCGCTCCCTCAAGGAGCACCACCCGGACTACAACGCCATCCGCGTGACGGCGGATCCCGAAACCCTCGCCAAAGTGTCAGCGTGGGCGCGCGAAAACGCCCTCGCCGACACACGCGAGAACGGCTCGCTCGTCCTCCGCCCGAAAAAGGAAAAGGGCGGCCAGCCCGGCGCTCTCTTCCTCGCCGCCGCCGCGAAGCACGGTTGGACGATAACCCGCGTCGACTCCCTGCCGCTGCACCTCGACGCCGTCTTCGCCAAGCTCACCGGCAACACCCTCAACTGACCCCCGCCCCGCTATGAACGGACTGTATCCACTCGTCAAACGCGAGTTCATGGGCTACTTCCGCACGCCCATCGCCTACGTCTTCCTCGCTGTTTTCGTCGTCGCCTCGGTGAGTCTCACATGGTTCCTCGGCGGTTTCTTCGAAAGCAACCACGCCAGCCTCGAACGGTTCTTTGTTTTTGTGCCGTGGGTGTTCCTCTTCCTCATCCCGGCGGTGGGCATGCGCCTCTGGTCGGAGGAAAAACGCTCCGGCACGTGGGAACTGCTCTTCACCTATCCGATCACGGTAACCCAAGCCGTTCTCGCCAAATTCCTCGCCGCCTGGGCCTTCATCGGCATCGGCGTGGCCTGCACCTTCACCCTCCCGATCACCGTCGCCTACCTTGGCGATCCCGAGTGGGGACCGGTGTTATCCGGCTACCTCGGCACTCTCCTCATGGCCGGAGCCTACCTCAGCGTGTGCTCCCTCGCCTCCGCCCTCACAAAGAACCAAGTTATCGCCTTCGTTATCGGTCTCGTCACCTGCCTCGTCCTCGTCTTCCTCGGCTGGAGCGTATTCAATTCTCTCCTCCTGAATCTCGGCCTGCCCGTCTGGCTCGTCGACGGCCTCGCCAACTTCAGCTTCATCACCCATTTCGAGTATTTCACGCGCGGGCTCGTCACCGTGCGCGACATCCTCTTCTTCCTGACCGTCATGGCCGGCTCTCTCTGGCTCAATATCATCGTCCTTGAACGCTGAACCCCTCACGCGCGAAGCACCATGAAGACCTCCCACAAATGGATCGCCGTCGGCCTCGTCTTCACCGGCGTCGTTCTCCTCACCGTCATCGGCGGGCGCGTCCCCGGCCAGATCGACCTCACCGAAGCGCGTCTCTACACGCTCTCATCATCGAGCCGCGACCTCGTCGCCAACCTCGAGGAACCCGTCGAGCTGCGCTTCTTTTTCAGCCGCGGCATCGAGGGCCTGCCCATCGATTTCAAGAACTTCGCCACCCGCGTGGAAGACCTTCTGCGGCAATACCGGCGCGCCGGCGGCGGAATGGTCCGTCTCGTCACCATCGATCCCCGGCCCGACACCGACGACGAACAGGACGCCATCCGCTCCAGACTCCACAACCAACCCCTCCCGACCGGCGAAAACCTTTTCTTTGGTCTCGAGGTGCGCTTGGCCGACACCGCCGCCACGATCCCCTTCTTCGACCGCAACCGCGAGCCGTTCCTCGAATACGACATCTCGCAGCTGATTTTCCAAGTGCAGCAACTCGACCAGCCACGAGTCGGGATCCTCTCCTCCCTGGAGCTGGGTCCCCCACCCTTTGATCCCATGAACGCGAGCGCGCGGCGCAACCGAAGCGGCCCCGCCTTCATCGAAGAACTGCGCGCCACCTACGAAGTGGAGATCCTCGATCCGGACATCGAGGCTCTCCCCTCCGGCCTCGACGTGCTCCTCGTCATCCATCCGCAGAACCTTCCCGAAACCCTCCTCTTCGACATCGACCAGTTCGCCCTCTCGGGGCGGCCGCTCCTCCTCGCCCTCGACCCGTCCTCGCATATTCAGAGCGCGGAGCGGATGCAGACGGGCATGATGGGCATGCAACAGCAGATGCCCGACGTGGCGAGCGACCTCGGCCCCCTTCCCGCCGCATGGGGCGTGGACTTCGATCCCGCCACCGTCGTCGGCGACCGACGCCACGCCGCCGGTGTCACCGTCCAGCAGGGAGCGCCGCCCGTTCGTTATCCCGTGTGGCTCAATTTCGAGGGCATCGAGTCCGACTCGCCCGTCCTCGCCACGCTCTCCAACCTGCTCATCGTCGAACCGGGCCACTTCGTCCTGCGCGACGACGCTCCCGACGGTCTCGAATGGACGCCCCTCATCGAGTCCTCCGCCGAGAGCGGTCCCGTGCCCGCCGCCATGCTCGCCTTTCCCTCGCCTGAGAACGTCTCCCGCGCGCTCGAGCCCGACGGCGAGCGCCGCGTCCTTGCCGCCATCCTGCGCGGCACCCTGCCCACCGCATTTCCCGGCGGGCGGCCCGACGACAGCGACGAAGACGACCCCGGAGCCGACGACTACAGTGACTTCCTCGCCGAATCGCGCCGGCCGTCCACGGTCGTCTTTCTCGGCGACTCCGACTTTCTCGACAATCAGTTCTCGGTCCGCGAAATGAATATCTTCGGTATGCGGGCCGTCCAGCCGATCAACGACAACATCGCCTTCTTCGTGAACCTCGTCGACTCGCTCGCGGGCAACCCCGACCTCATTGCCCTGCGCGGCAAAGGGACGTCGCACCGGCCGTTCACCGTTATCCAAGACCTCGAACGCCGCGCGCAGGCCGATTACGAACAACAGCTCACCCATCTCGAAGAACGCCTCGCGCAAGTGCGCGCGCGCCTGCGCGAACTCCAGCAGCAGGCACCTGACCAACAGCAACTGATCGCCAGCCCTGAGACCCAGGAAGCCATCGAACGTTTCCGCCTCGAAGAAGCCGAGGTCCGCGCCCAGCAGCGCGAAATCCGCAAGAAGCTGCGGGAGGAGATCGAGGCACTCAACCTGCGCCTCGCCCTCTTCAACCTGCTCACCATGCCCGTGCTCATCGCCCTCGGGGGCATCGTCTTCTTCGTCCGGCGCAACCGCAAAAGGAGCTGAACCGCAACCGATGAAACTCAAGACCCTCGCCCTTTCCGTTTCCGCCCTCGCCGTCATCACCGCCGCCGTGCTGTGGTTCGACCGCCCGCGCGAGCCGTCTGTCCATGACGATCCCCGCGTGGGCAGGCCGCTGGTCGACACGGACGTCCTGCGCGACCTCGACACCCTCGTCATTCGCGCAGACAGCGCCGATGCTGTCACCCTGCGACGTGACGACAGCCGCGGATGGATCGTCGCCGAAGCCCACGAGTTCCCCGTCGATTTCCCGAAGCTCTCGCGCCTCGTCGATTCGATGCGGGGGGCCGAGATCCGACGCTTTGTCACCCGCCAGCCCGTCCGCCTCGAACGGCTCGACCTCGGCGAACGCGGGCTTCGCCTCGGCGCCGGCGGAGACACCGCCCTCGACGTTACCTTCGGGCGCACGAGCGACGGCGGGGGCGTCTATCTTCAATTCGCGGGAGATGACGGCGCCTACCTCCTCTCCAACAACCCATGGCTTGACACCAGCGCCGACGCATGGGCGCGGAAAACCTTTCTCGAAGTCGAGGCCGACGACGTCCGTAGCATCCGTTTCACATGGCCGGACGACCGGCACCCCCCGCTCCTCGCCGCCCGCGATTCCGCCGATACTCCCTTCGCCGCAGACGCTGCGCCCGAGGGCAAAATGCTCGATGCCGAACGCGTCACCCGCTTTCTCAACGGCCTCAAAACAACACGCTTCAACCGCACCGTCGCCCGCGGTGACGCCGAAGCTCGTGACGCCCGGCCCTACCGCCGCACCTACGAGCTGACCCTCTTCGACGGCTCGCGCCTCGTCTTCGCCGTCGGTCGCACACCGGAACGCGAAGTTCCGGCATGGGCTCGGGACGACGATGCCCTCGACTGGACAGCCGAAGAAAGCGACGCGGAGCCCGAAACCATCCCCGCCGGTCCCGTCGTCGTCTGGCTCGAAGAAGCCCCCGAAGGCTACCCGTGGGCCGAGCCCGCCGCCGCGCGCGCTTTCATCGTCGCCGATTTCGTCCACGACCGCCAGCCCGCCTTCCCTCAACTGCTCAAGGACGCTCCGGAGCCGGATGTATCCGACGTAGACGAAACGGAAGTGGAGTAGGCCTTTGCCATCTCTTTGCCGCATGCCGAGACAAAAAAAGACCGCCTAAGATTCTTGAAGATATTTGGCTTGTGTTCTGTTTCTGGACGCTCCATTATTGAGATCAAAATGGGTGAAATTCGCATCAAGGATGAAAGCGGTCCGGCGGTGTATCATGTGACATCGCGGGTAATTCAGAAGCGTCGCTTGCTGTTGGAGGGGCAACGGGAGGTGTGGGTTGCGGCGCTGCACCGCGCGGCGGAGTTCAGCGGGGTGGAAGTGATCACCTACTGTGTGCAGGAGACGCACTTCCACATTCTTGTGCGCATCGATCCGGCGGCGCGGCAGTGCGACGACGCCACGCTGGTGCAACGCTACCGCGCCCTCTACGGTGCTTCGCGCGCGCAGTGGAGCGGCCTCAATGCGGATGAACTGAGGCAGGCGCTGGAGAAGGGCGATGCGGAGACAGCGGAGGCGCTGCGTGAACGGTTGCGTCGGCGCATGGGCGACATCTCGGAGTTCATGCGCACCTTGCGGCAACGTTACACGCGCTGGTTCAACCTTGCGCACGGAACGGCGGGAACCTTGTGGGCGGAGCGCTTCGGCAGCGTGCTCGTGCAGGACACGCCTTGGCTGGTGGGGCTGATCGCGGCCTATATCGACCTGAACGCGGTGCGCGCGGGCTTAGCGGATCTGCCCGAGAACTACCGCTGGTGCGGCTACACGGAAGCGCTGACGGGGAACGAGACCCTCTGCCGCGCGCTCGCCGCCTGCTTCCCGGCGGCGAAAGACTCGGCGGAGGCGCTCGCGCACTACCGTCTGCTGATGTTCGGGAAGGGAGCGGGCGCGAAGGGCGACGGCACGGGCGCGCGGATCAACCCGGAAGCGCTGCTGGAGGCGGTGAAGAACGGCGGGGAGCTGCAGCCGTATGAGTTGCTGCGGCTACGCGCGCGGTTTCTCACGGAAGGGCGGGCACTGGGAACGCGCGATTGGCTGGAACATGGCGGCGGCGCGCGCACCCTCGCTCAGTTGAACCATCCGCCACCCTGTCGGCCCGTGGAGCTGCTCGACAATGTCGACCTTGCCGTGGCACGCTCACGGGCCTTGTACCGATCCGTCGAGGATCCGCGGCATTGAAGTCCCTTGTCCGCTGCGCTTCTGATCGAAAGAATCTGCAACAAACCCACAATAGAAGCACGTCCGGAACACGACTACAGACTTGTGGGAGCGTCTTTCCGCCGCTTTACCACCGGTTCAAAAGCAGCGGAGCGCCGCTTACATCTCTGATTGTATCTGGATAATACTGCGATCCTTGATTGCCATCTTCATCACACTTCAGACGCTCACTCAGTCACCCCGTGGCGCCGGACGCCCGTCAGTTGCAATCCCCGAGATAAACTCGGGGCACCTTGATCCCGTCGGCGGTGAAAAACGGCTTGATACTCTCAGGATAGAAACGGATCGACGCCATGGCCTCCAGTGCCAGCCAGTTCACGCCCACCTGATAGTTGTCGCAGTTGCCCCCGGGCACGACTGCGTGCGGGTCGCGTACCCGACAGCGAAAGACATGCTCCAGTTGGTGGAACGCCGCATGTCGGTCCGAAAAACTGTGGTTCTTACCGATATACTCGCGCACGTAGAGTAGTTCCTGCACCTCCACCTCCACGCCGCATTCCTCCATACACTCGCGCACCACTGCCTCGCGCAGCGTCTCACCCGGCCGCTGCCCACCTCCCGGCAAGATGTAATACACGCCCCGGCGGTCGCGCATCTTTGCCGCCAGCAGCCTGCCGTCGTGGATCACGACGGCCCGCGCGGCCGGTCGGATGGGCCGTATAGTGGTCACGGTATCGCTCACAACCTACCATAGCAACGCGCTTGCGCCCGTCGCGCAAGACAAGGTTGCGGGGAGCGCGGTACCATCCGGCTTCGGCCACCTGTCCAGCGAAGGGCCATCACTCCACCGCCTCGAAGCGGTTGCGGGCGCGGTCTTTGCGGACACGGGCGGCATCGAAGACGCGGCCCTGCATGGCCACGTAGACGCCCGGCGGGAGAATGCGTGCTGCCGCCACGGCAAAGCCGATGTTGAAGAAGGCGTCGCTCTCTTGGAAGCGTGCCGGCGTAAGCGATCCGGTGAAGATGACGGTTTTGTCCGGGATGCCCTTGAGCACACGGGCTGTTTCGGCCATCGTGTCGGTGCCGTGCGTGATGAGGACACGCTTGGCCGCGCAGCGCTCGACGGCGGCGCGCACTGCCGCACGGTCGGTGTCATCCATGTCGATGCTGTCCTTCTTCATGAGCGAGGTCACGCTGAAGAGAAAGGCCACGTGGGCCTGCCGCAGCACTTCCTCCGCGAGCGGGTGTCCGACTTGGTAATCGCTGAGCGCGTCGAAGTAGACCTTGTCGATCGTTCCGCCCGTCGTGAAAATCTGTAGTGGTTCGGTCGATTCGCTCATTGCAGGTTTTGGATGATGGCGATGATGGGCAGAAAGAGCGCGATAACAATGGTGCCTACGACGACCGCGAGGAGCACGATAAGCACGGGTTCGAGGGCCGAGGTGAGGCCCGCCACCGCCGTATCGACATCCTCCTCGTAATCGTCGGCGATGCGCTCGAGCATGGCGGGCAGTTGCCCGGTCTCCTCGCCCACTTCGATCATACTTGATACCATGACCGGAAAAACGTTGGTCTGCTCAAGCGGACGCGCCACCGGGTCGCCGTCGCGCACGCGGTCATGCACGCGGGTGAGGGCCGCCTCGACCACGCGGTTGCCCGATACGTCGCGCGCAATGCGCAGGGCCTCGAGAATCGGCACGCCGCTGGCGATCAAGGTACCAAAAGTCCGCGTGAAGCGGGCGATGGATATCTTGCGGATTAAATCGCCGACAATGGGCAGCGAGAGCGAGGCGCGGTCAATGAGCCGCCCGCCTGCCGCCGTCCGTCGCGCAAAGTTCCATCCGACAACAGCAAGGACCGCCATTCCGCCAAGGATCCACCAGCGTTCGCGCACAAAATCGCTCACAGCGAGGACTCCCTCCGTCAAAGGAGGCAGGCGCTGGCCGCGCAGCATGCTCGCGAAGATTGTCTCAAACTGCGGTATGACATAGGAAACAAGAAATCCCACGATGACGGCCGCGACCAAGATAACTACAGCCGGATAAACGAGCGCCGAGCGCACCTTCTTCTTGAGGGCGCGGGCCTTTTCCATGAAAGTCGCCACGCGCTGGAGCACATCTTCCATTATGCTTCCGCTCTCGCCCGCACGGACCATGTTCACATACAAGCCATCAAAGATAGACGGATAGCGCGCCAGCCCGTCGGACAGTTTGTTCCCGCCCCGCACTTGGTGGACCAAGTCGTCGATGACCTGACGGAAAGCCTTCTGCCGTTCCTGCTTGCGGAGGGTCTCCAGAGCCCGTGTCAGCGGCACGCCTGCCCGCAGGAGAGTCGAGAGTTGCCGGGTAAAAAGCGTCACCTTCTCCGCGCGGTTATAAATCCGCCTGACCGGAGGCCGCCCCGCCCCGGCCTTTACCTTCGCTCCGTCACTGGACTCATCTGCCATAAAACCGGAGGTTGTCGTTCCCCCCATGTCGAATCGACACAAAAATCCGCCCTCGGTTCAGACGGATGCAGGATCCGTGCGCCTCAGGTGTAGCGCAGTATTTCCTCCGCCGTCGTGGCGTGGTCGAGAAGAGCGCGGATTCCGTCCTGCCGCAGCGTGCGCGTACCCTCTTCGCAGGCGATCGCCGCAAGATCGAGCGTCGTCGCCCCGGCAACGACCGCCTCGCGGAAGCGGTCAGTCACCCGGATGAGTTCGTAGAGCCCGAGTCGTCCCCTGTAGCCCGAGCCTCCGCAGGCCGCGCAACCGCGCCCTCGTGCGAAGGTCCCCTCGCCAACAGCCGCGTGGTCGATTCCGAGCCGTGCCAGATCGTCCTCTCCGGGCCGGTAGGTCCCGCTGCATTCGCGGCACACGCGACGCACCAGCCGTTGCGCGAGCACGGCTTCGAGCGAAGCGGCGATCAGGTAGGGTTCAAGACCCATGTCGACGAGGCGCGTCACCGCTCCGGCGGCGTCGTTCGTATGCAAGGTGGAAAAAACAAGGTGCCCCGTGAGCGAGGCCTGCACGGCGATACGCGCCGTCTCAAGATCGCGGATTTCCCCCACGAGAATTTTGTCGGGGTCCTGCCGCAAAAAGGAGCGCAGGGCCGTCGCGAAGGTCAGCCCGATGCCGGCGTTGACCGCCACCTGCATGATGCCGTCGATCTCATACTCCACCGGGTCCTCGGCTGTGAGGATTTTCGTTTCCTCGTCGTTCACCTCGCGCAGGGCGCTGTTTAGCGTGGTCGTCTTGCCTGATCCGGTCGGGCCCGTGACGATGAAAATGCCGTTCGGACGGCGCGCCAGTTCGCGCACGGCACCCAGTATCCCCGGGGGCATGCCGAGGGCGTCGAGATTCAGGTTGACGACCGACTTGTCGAGAACGCGCAGAACAACACTCTCGCCGAACTGCGTCGGCAAGGTGCTCACACGCATGTCGACGGCCCGCCCGTCCACCGTCATCTGGATACGGCCATCCTGTGGCACACGCCGCTCCGCGATATTCAGATCGGCGAGGACCTTGATGCGCGAAATGACGGGCACGGCAAGAACGCGAGCGGGCGTGCTGACCTCCTGCAGCGCCCCGTCGATCCGAAAGCGCACGCGGAAGGCGTCCTCAAACGGCTCGAAGTGGACATCGCTCGACTGCCGCCTTACAGCATCGCGCAGCACGGCGTCGACAAAGCGGATGACCGGCGCGTCACGCGCGGCCATGGCCAAGGCACCGACGTCTGCCGTGTCGACTTCGGCCTCCGCCATCTCCACGCCGCGCAGAATCTCCGCCAAGTCCACGGAGTCTCTCCTCCCGTAGGTCGAATCGAGCAGGGCCTTCACAGCTTCGGGGTCCGCCAGCGCGATCTCGATATCGCGCCCGAGCGCGAAGGTGAGGTCATCAAGAGCAAACGGATTCAGCGGATCGACGGCGAGCAGGATGAGCTTGCCGCCCTCGTCCTCAACAGGCACGATTCCGTAGTCACGTGCCAGCCGCGTGGGTACAGTCTCCCGCAATGCCGTAGGCACGGCATGCGGGATTTTCTCCAAGTAGCGCAACCCCTCATGGTCTGCCACCGTCCGCAGCAGCGTTTCGCGGGAGAGCACACCGGCAGCAAGGGCAACCTCCGCCAGTGCTTTTCCTGTCTGCGTATGCGTCGCCTGCAAGTCGTCGATCTGCCCGGGAGACATCGTGACCCGCTTTTCCAAAATCTCGAAAATCAGGCTATTGTGGTCGGCGAAGAGCACGGTCGACGACGGGCACTTTGTGACAGACAGTGAGCGCCGCTCAAGCGGGCGGCACCTCCACGCCGCTCACATCAAGACCGGCCTGCTGGAACTTTTGCCGCATTTCCGTTGGCTCCTGCGCCTTTTCGATGGCTTGCGACGGCGTGATCAACTCCCGGTTGACAAGGCTCGTGAGGTGCGCGTCGAGCGATATCATACCGTAGCGCGATCCTGTCTGGATGTCAGAGGCGATGCGGTAGGTCTTGTTTTCACGGATCAGCGCCGCGATGGACGTTGTCGTCACCATGATCTCAAAGCCGGCGATGCGTCCGCCGCCGATCTTTCGACAGAGCACTTGCGAAATCACCGCCACGATAGAGGACGCCAATTGCGTGCGTATCTGGTCCTTCACGTTAGAAGGGAAAGCGTCGACGATCCGGTCGACAGTCCGGGCCGCGCCGGTCGTGTGCAGCGTGCCGAAGACAAGGTGCCCTGTTTCCGCCGCGCTGACCGCTGCCTCGATGGTTTCGAGGTCGCGCATTTCCCCGACAAGGATGACGTCCGGGTCCTGCCGTAGCGCACCCCGGATCGCTTCCGCGAAACTGGTCGTGTCCGTTCCGACTTCGCGCTGGGTCACGATACAGTTCTTGTGCTCGTGGTAATACTCAATCGGATCTTCGATGGTAATGATATGCCCGTCCCGGTTTTCATTGATCCAGTTGATCATCGAGGCGAGTGTCGTCGACTTGCCGGAACCTGTCGGTCCAGTCACAAGAATGAGTCCCCGCGGACGCACAAGCAGATCCTTGATTGTGTCCGGAAGCCCGATCTCGCGCAAGCCGAACAACTGCTTGGGGATGGTGCGCAGGACGAGCCCGTAGTTCCCCTTGGCCTTCAGCACGCTCGTGCGGAAGCGCGCCTTGTCCATGTAAGCAAAGCCAAAATCCGCCCCGCCGCTCTTTTTCACACGCTCCTGCTGGGAGTCCGGCGTGATCGCGCGCATGAGCGCTTCCGTGTCAGTCGGTCGCAGATTCGGTCCCTCCACCGCGACCATCCCGCCGCCCATACGGAGCGTCGGCGGTTGACCTGCCTGGATGTGTAGATCGCTTGCTCCTTGCTCGACCATCAGTTCAAGGAGGTCATGCATTTCATAGGGGCATTCCTCAAGTTGTTCGGTTGGATTCATCGTCATGGCTCTGCCTGGCTTGGTTGTTGTCTGTTTAGGAAATATCAGTTGGTCGCGCCCGCCGACTCCGCCACGGTCACCGCAAGCACCTCGTCGATGGTTGTCATTCCGGATACCGCTTTCGCCATCCCGTCCTCACGCATCGTCCGCATTCCATGCCCGCGAGCGTGGCGGCGCAAGTCGACAAGACCCGCGCGGGCGTCAATGAGACGCCTTGCCCCCTCATCGATCTGGAAGAGCTCGAATATTCCCTTCCGCCCGTAATATCCGCGCCCCGCGCAGCGCGGGCATCCCTTGCCGCGGCGGAATCTCGCCGACTCCACCAAATCCTGCGCCAGTCCGGCTATGCGCAGCATGGCAGCGTCCGGAGAATCCGGCGCGGCGCACTCTTCACACACCGTGCGCACGAGTCGCTGCGCCAGCACCCCGCGCAGCGATGCGGACAACAGAAACGGCTTCACCCCGATGTCCGTCAGGCGCGAAACCGCGCTCGGAGCGTCATTCGTGTGCAAGGTGCTGAAAACCATGTGTCCCGTCAGCGAGGCGTTCACCGCGATTTCCGCCGTCTCACGGTCGCGGATTTCACCGACCATGATGATATTCGGTGCCTGGCGCAGCATCGCACGCAGGGCCGCCGCAAAGGTCATCCCCACCTCTGCGCGCACCTGCACTTGGTTGATACCCGGCAACTGATACTCCACCGGATCCTCCACCGTTATGAGCTTGCGGTCCGGACGATTGATCGCGTGCAGCGCAGCATAGAGTGTTGTCGACTTTCCCGAACCCGTCGGCCCCGTTACAAGAAAGATTCCGTCCGGCAGCTCAATCAGCCGGGAAAACGCGGCTTCATCGCGCGCCAAAAAACCCAGCTCCGGAAGACCGAGCCGCAGACCCTCTCGGTCGAGGATTCGCATTACAATGGTCTCCCCGTGCACGCTCGGCATGCTCGATACTCGCAAATCAAAGCTGCGCTCGCCCGCCGCCGTCTGGATGCGCCCGTCCTGCGGCAACCGCCTTTCCGCTATGGAGATGCCCGCCATCAACTTCACCCGCGAGAGAATCGCCGGTTGCAGTCGCTTCGGCGGCGACACCATCTCCTGCAACCGCCCGTCCACGCGGAACCGCACACGGAACCGCCGCTCCAGCGGCTCGAGGTGAATATCCGAAGCCCGCCGTCGGATCGCCTCCGCAATCAACTCCCACGCGTAACGCTCCACCGGACCATCGTCCACCGCCGCCGCAGCCCCTTCCGGTACCTCTGCCAGCAAACGCCCAAGGGCATCTGCCGCCTCCGGCATCGTCCGGTCTGCCGTTCCAGGCACAGCGGACTCTTCCGCCTCGCCCTCCGAAGACAGCCCGTACGCTTGGTGAATCGCCGCCAGCAGGTCAAGCGGGTCCGCCAGCCGGGGCTCGATAAACACTCCGGCCAAATGACCAAAATCATCCATCGCCCCTTGGTCCAAAGGATCTGCCACCGCTGTCACCAAACCGCCGGACTCCTCAAGCAATGGCAGCCAGCCGCGCCTCAGGGCATCTTCGGCCGCAAGGCGCTGCAGCGCCCCGGGATCACACCTCAGGCCCTCAGCCGCCAGCGGCTCCACCGCGCTCGCCTGCACAAGCACGCTGACCAGCTCTGCGCGGTCCACCCGGCCAGACTCCGCAAGAGCGCATAGCAAGTCAAACCGCTCCCCGCGTCCGGACCGCGGAACGGGAACCTCAAAACCCTCCGGCCACAGGCCATGGTCCTTCATAAGCTCTATGATATCACTCAGCACTCGTCTTCCACCCTACCCCTTTCCCCCGCCCCGACAATTCCTGAGTTGTAAAAGCCCCATAAATCACACAGCAGAAATCTCGAAGAAAATTATCTTGCAAAGAGCCTGAGAATCCGCCAAACTCCTTTCCTGAAAAATTATGGGTGAGATTCGAATAAAGAAAAAAGACGGGCCGGCGGTGTACCATGTGACTTCGCGTGTCATTCAAAAACGGCGTTTGTTGGCCGACGGGCAGCGGGAGGTGTGGGTGGGCGCACTACACCGCGCAGCGGAGTTCGGCGGCGTGGAGGTGATCACCTACTGCGTCCTCGAAACGCACTTTCACATCCTCGTGCGCATCGATCCCGCTGCGCGCAATTGCGATGACGCCACACTGGTGCGCCGCTACCGGGCTCTTTATGGCGAGTCGCGCGCACAGTGGAGCGGGCTCAACGCGGACGAACTTGCGCAGACGTTGGAGAGAGGCGAGCCGGAGGCGGCGGAGGAACTGCGGGAGCGACTACGCCGACGCATGGGCGACATCTCGGAGTTCATGCGCACGTTGCGGCAGCGCTACACGCGGTGGTTTAACCGCGCCCACGAGACGGCGGGCACGCTGTGGGCCGAGCGCTTCGGCAGTGTCCTGGTGCAGGACACCCCTTGGCTCGTCGGACTGATCGCCGCCTACATTGACCTGAACTCGGTTCGCGCCGGATTGGCCAATCTTCCCGAGGACTACCGCTGGTGTGGATACACGGAGGCTCTGGCCGGACATGAAGCCCTGTGCTCGGCTCTCACGCGCTGCTTTCCACGCGCCAAAGACGCCGCCGAGGCTCTCGCCCGGTACCGGCTCCTGATGCTCGGGAAGGGTGCCGCCGCCAAGGGCGATGGCAGCGGCGCCCGGATCGATCCCCAAGCCCTCCTCGAGGCCCTGAAGAACGGCGGCGAGCTGCAACCGCACGAGTTGCTCCACCTCCGCGTCAGGTATTTCTCCGAAGGACGCGCACTCGGTTCGCGCGACTGGATGGACTCCGGAGAAGGCGCACGCATCCTCGGGCAACTCAAGCGCCCGCCGCCCCACCGGCCCGTTGAGGTCATGGATAACGTCGACCTCGCTGTCGCCCGGACGCGGACGCGCTACCAAGCCATCGAGGATCCGCGCACGTAGCCCCGTCCCGCCCCACCGCACTCAGGCCCATGCGAGCAACAAGGCCCCGCCCACCGCAACGACTCCCCCGAGGAGTGAGCGCGGCGACGGCCGGTCGCCCTCAAACCAGAAAGCGAGCGGAATCACGACAATCGGCGTGAGCGCGATAATGGGCTGCACAATGACGCTTGGCGTTGTCGCCAAGGCCCACTGAAAGCAAATGATGCCGAGCACCGGACCCGTTAGCGCATTGATCATGACAAAGCTGCCCTTTACGGAAACCGGATCCCCCGACCGCGGAGCTTTCGTCGCGAGCGAGCCGTGATAGGCCCGCCATGCCGTGAAGAGAACGACGAGAAGCAACCCGCCGATCAGGCGTTGGTAGCCGGCGGTCGCTCCGAGCCATACGGCCTCGGACGGCAGCAAAAGCGCTCGGTCGACAGGCAACTCACCGACGGCCTGTGCCGCCTCATAAGCCCGGCGGCTGAAGACCGCTCCCATTCCCTGCCCCACCGCTGCCAGCATTCCCGCTAGAACCCCGGGTAAAAAGGGACCTTCGCGCAGCGTCGACCAACGTTCGCGCTCCGGAAACAAGGCAATCGATATCCCGGCGAGGATAATTGAAATGCACATAATCTGAGCGGCGGACACAATCGTTCCCATCCACAGCCATTCCGCAAGGCCGGCTACCGGTGCCGCACCGCACTGGGCGAGGAGGATCGTGAGCCGGGAGCCGATTCGCGAAAGAGCGAAGTAGATGCCGATATCGCCCAAACCGAATCCAATCACCCCGCTCAGAAAGAAATACCAGAATCCCGCCCCGCCGAGTCCACCCCCAAAGGTATGCGCAAGCACGCCGAGCAAAGCCGTCGCCACGAGCAACCGGTAGAGATTGGCGCGGTCTTCACCCAACTGATCGACAGAGCGGCGCGCCGCAACAACACAGAAACTCCAGAGAAACGTTGTGATGAAAGCGGGGACCATTCGGATTCAACGGCAATAAGGTAGCATACCAGGACAAACCGACTTCACACCTCGTCCCAGCACTCTTCGCACAGGCCTTCAACATCGCCCGCGGCGAGCCGTTCCCAGAGACGAAGAGCATCCGTTTTCTCAAGACCAAGCCGGATACGGGCGGGCTGGCTGTCGTTTTCCAGATTCTCCAGCACCGCCGTTCCGCCCGCCGTCACCGTGATCGACCAACCGCTCTCATGCACGAGGGTGGCATCGGGGTGGTCCGCATCATCCGCATGGTCCAGCAAGTCGAGCACGCGACGCATCCGGGCAATGTCCGGCTCGATGTGAGTCACACCATAGGGATCCGTGGTGTGGTAGCGCATGGAACAAGTCCTTGGTGATTCCATACCACGGCGCGACACAATTCGCCTCGCAGCCTAACGAAACGGGAAAAACAGCTATTTAAAAATAACCAGAGAAATTTCATTCCGTTGTCAATTTTTATTTTCTCTGAGCTTTCGTTGCGAGAGGGAGCGGAGGGGGAGCGGGTATGGAAGGCGGCGGAAATTGGTGCCAGAGGGCGGATTTGAACCGCCGACCAAAGGCTTATGAGTCCTCTGCTCTACCACTGAGCTACTCTGGCACTTGAAAAAGAAAGGTAGAGGAGCAAAGCGCGGTAGTCTGGTGCGTCAAGCCTTTAGCCATAACTCTGCAGTTACGGTCTGGATGCTGACGGTTTCGCCGTCGACGGGCCGCAGATCCTTCCATCCGCAGGGATGCTTTGTCGTCTCCACAAGAGTCACGGCGACGTGATCAAAGCGGATCCACCTCGGGCGCGGCCACGACCATGATGCCAGCTTCGCCTTCCGTGCGGATGTTTGAGAAATGCACGCCGCGCACGCCCGCACTATAGACAACCACGCCCCGGCGCGCTCGCGCGGTCACCCCGACTGGTCCACACCGGTGTCGGGGCGTCCGCGGGCGATCATCCACATGGACGCCGCCTCGGCAAGAAACCCGAGGGCGAGCAGCAGCGCACCGGTGCGCGGGCCGAGCCAACCCAATGAGACCATCACCCACGAGGCGCCTGCGATGACCGCCACCCGGACCAACGCCGAAACCCCCATGCGGCGCGTCGTCTTGCGCAGGAGCGCCTTGCCGTGCTGCCAATTGCGCAACCCCATCGCCAACGGCACAAGCGCAAGCGGCAGCAGGGCCGCCGTCGCGTAGTCGAGAACCTCGCCTTCCAAGCCGAAAAGGACGGCAAAAACCCATGCGCCCACCGGCGTCAACCCGCTCAGAATGAGCAAGGCACTCAGGGCCAGCACCACCGTGAGCATAAACCGCCCGATCCCGGCCGCATCGCGCAGCCCGAAGGTCACCATGACATGCCGAAACTGGTTCACCGGATTGAAAAACAACATCGCGAAATCAAATGCAACTCGAAGCGCGGCTATTAGTATGACGGCATCCGGCGCACGCGCCGCGAAAAAAAAGATGACCGGACGGCTGAGCGCGAAGCACACGCTTGTCACCGCCACCGGCCAGAAATAGCCCCACAGCTCACGCTGCGACGGCATCGGGTCGTTGCCTTCGGGCGCGCGATAGAGGCGCGCCCACGCCGCTCCCGTGGCGGCGAGAGCAGCGAGTGAAGCGACGAGTTGCGCCATGCCCACCGTCCATGCCGCCGGCAGATTGGCGCGGAAGCCGAAAAACAAAAAGGCAAGCACCGCCAAAAGAAAGCCGATATTCAACACCGTGACGACTCCGGTGCGCCGCGCTTGGATAAGGAGCCCGGTGAAGGCGTGCCGCAGACCGTCGAGAAACACCGTCGGCGCAAGGAGCCGGAAATACAACTGCATCGTCGCCGCCACCTCGTCGTCCACTCCGAAAACGCACTGCGGCAAGAGCAAACCCGCCCGCGTCCAGCCGAGCACGAGCAGCGGCAGGCAGAGAAGAGCCCCCGCGCGGGCTGTGAAGACGAAACAAGCCCGCACGGAAGCGCGGGATTGACCATAGACATTCGCCATCTGCGGGATGAAGATCAAGGCCGCGTGCAGAAAGGCATGGAAGCTCACGGCGAGGGCAAAGGTCGTCAGCTCCGCGGCGGAGTCGGGGTAGCGCGCCAAAGCGGCGTTTTTTCCCTGATTGGCAAGCAACATGGCCAGACCCATGAGAGTCAACGGCCAGTAGAAAACCCAATACTTACGTTGGCGGTGCCATCCATGCATTTCGTAATCGTGCGGCAGCATCCTCTTCGGGAGCAACCCGAAGCGCTCACGAACCATAAGATCATATGCCCGCCGCCGCTGTTGTCGCGCGTCCGGCTTAGTCGAAAGCCTTGCGGGTGTCGCCGGGGGTGAGATTTTCCATCGTGGGGCGAACATTTGCGCCCGCGCGCGAAGCCTCACGACGAAAAACACGGAAATACCGAAAAAGAGCGGTTTCCGGAAATAAGAACGCGACCGTAATAATCCGGTAACACGGATGGCGTATGCTCGGCGGCACTATGAAAAACAATCGTTCTGCTCAAACCTCGGTCCGTCGCGTCGCCTTCCATTGGACCGTGTCTCTGATCACCGTCGGTTCGGTCGCCCTCGCGGCGGCCTTGTTCGGCCCCGTTCCCCTCGGGCCGGCGGTCTTCGCGGCCGGGTCTCTGCTCCTCCTCACGGTGCTTGCCCAAGAGCTGCGACCGGTGCGCGGGCACGCCCACCGTGTATCCCGCCCGGTGCAACCGAAGCCTGTGGCAGCGGAGGAGGCACCGGCGAAAGCCATCGCGCCGCGCCCCCTGCGGCGGCGGGTTCCCCTCCGCCGGCCGCGTTTGGCCAAGGTCGGCTGCTGAACTTGGCGGGGGCCGTCGCCCTGGTTTTGCGGGCGCGGCCTTGGGGAGCGTCTTGCCACCGCCGCCCTTTCCACCTCCAATAGGAACGACACCGATGAACTTTCTCCGTAAGACCGCTTTCCTCACAGCGATGTTCTGGGCGCTCCCGGGCATCATCTCGCATGGTGCCGGGAGTTCCTCGCCGGAGGGACGGGATTTGCCCGCAAGCCTTCTTTTGGAAGAAGCAGTTTTCGAACTCGAAGCCGGCGGCGACCACAAGGCCGCGCGGCGTTTGTTGGAATCCATTCATGAGCGGCCGACGGATGCCCTGCCGCCGGTTTGGGCGGAAGCCACCTTTCGTCTGGCTGAGTTGCTCTTCGCCAAAGGGGAGAGCGCCGAGGGCCGCCGCCTCGCGCAGACACTGCGTGATCAGGGAGGCCGTCTCCCGCTATGGCGGGAAAGGGCCGTGGAACTTCTCGCCCGTAGCAGTCGCCTCCCGCCCACCGTCCAACCTTGGCCAAACGACGAATACCTTCTCTACCAGATCCGCTCACTGGGCGGCAATGTGATTGGATACTACAGCACGTGGTCCGCGGATGACTATATCGGCGGACAACCCGTTTTTCGGCTGCGCAGTTGGCTCTATGTCGATATCAGCCAAGTTGCGGTGGCCCACGATCTGACGAGCGAACGGGTGAAAGACGGCTTCCGCCTCTTGCGGATCACCGGTCGGAACCCGGTGGCCGACCGGTATGCTTCCAGGTTTGATCCCGCCACGCACGTGTGGTCATGGGAAGAGAACGGAACCGAACGTTCGCTGAACCTGCCTTCAGGGAATTTCTACATCGATAACGAGCAAACCATGCACGTGCCCCGCGCGCTGGATCGGGAGGAGAATCCCGTCTTTCCGTTCCATATTCTATTTCCCATGGGCCTTGCGGCGGAGGCGGTCTATCGGTTCGTCGGAATGGAAGTGCTCGAAGGGCAGGATCCCGAACGCTTGCTCGAGCGTTGGGACTTTGAGATGAGCGATCCTCAGTTTGCGGTTTACAACGGTACGGTGTGGATCGATCCGGATGGTCCGCGACACGTTGTCCGCATGCGGTCAAGCCTTATGACCATCGAACTCGCGCGGGCAATGGAGCGACCGCAAATGGCTGCTTACGATGGCAAAATCGATACCTTGCGCTGGGCCTACACCGTGCCGGAAGGTTGGAGTGGCATGGACTTCGGGCGGGTGGATAACCATCTCAATCAAGTGTATGTCATGTCCGGCGACGGGCGAACTTTCGCGGTTTGGTTGATCAATCCGTCAAATCCCGACCGCACGCTGGAAGATGTTGTGCAATCGGATGTGCGGCGCCTGCGATCCTTCCTCCAGGATTACACGGTCGTTGAGGGAAGCGAGGTCGAGACGGAATTCCACGGGCGACCCGCCCGGCGCTTCGAAGCGCGTTTCCTTGATCGCGGATCGCCCATGCGGGAGCTTCGTTTGTATTGGAAAGATAACGACAAAATCCATTGGGTGGTGATTCGGGCTCAGGAGACTGAGTGGGAAACCCAGTTGCCCGAGGCACTCGCCTTTCTCGAAAGCATTCGCCCGGTTGATGACTTGGAACCGCGGGAGGTGGTGCCGTGAAATCCGTTTTGCGCAACACCGACGAGCCCCTGCGGCTCGCTTTCGGTTTCATGCTCATCGCGCTCCTTTTGCCCCTCGTGGTGGTCGTCTGGCTGCTCATGAAGAACTTCGTGGCGGAGCGCACTTCCGTGCGGGAAGAACTCATGGCGGCCTACCGGCAACAGTTGGAAGCCCTCGCTCAGGAACGCAGCGCGGAGTGGCGTAACTTCCTCGCCCGCGCCCCCGGCGAAGGCGGCTCGCCCCATGCTTTCTTTGAGTGGATGCGGGAAGGGAATCTCGAAGCGATGCTGCTCTTCAATCAATCCGGTGAACTTATCCATCCCCGACTTGCGCGGGAGACATACTCGGGCGCACACCTGACCGGGGAAGATTTCACCCCGCTCCTACGCCAATGGATGCAGGCGCTCAACGAAGCAAGGTCAACGGATGCCGGAAGCATGGCGGCCATCGATCCAAGCGACTTGCAGGCGGTCCTCGCGGCGGCGCGCAACGATCCGTCCATGCGTCGCTGGCTCCTGCGCCTCACCGAACTCACTCCGCCGGACGCTCCATGGCGGGCGGAGCTGGAGGCTTTTTGGCAAAGCCTTTTCACACAGTTGCGGGGCGTTGCCCATTTGACCTGGCGCGAACGCGGTTTTCTTGCCCATCGCCTGCTCCTGACCGGGGAAGACGCCCTGTCCGCCGGGACGCGGGCGCTGCTTCTCAAGGAAAGCAACCGCTTCGACCTGCAAGACCAGCTTTTGCGCACCTACTTCGAGCAGAATTGGACGAGCGGCGAGACCCTCGACCGCTGGCTCCTCATGCGCCCGAACCACGAGGACAGTGGAGACACAATTTACACCCATGTTCGACGGGATGAAGGCGATGTGTTGATTTTGCAAATACGCGAGTCTGTTTTCGCCGAGCGCTTCATTCCCTTGTGGCGGCAGGCTTCTCTGCCCGATCATCTTTGGGTCAATGTGCGCTCGCTCGGGGGAACGCTCTTCGGCGACCCCGGACACCGGACGGATGACGCCTTCGCCGTCATTGATCTGCCCGCCCCCTTTTACGGCTGGAAAGTGCATGTGGGTTTTCAGGACGAGGGGTTTCTCGCCCGCACAACGCAGCAGCAGACACTCGTGACCTTGGCGATGGGGGCGATGCTCGTCCTTCTCATCGCGGTCGCGGGGATTCTCGCCTTGCGCCAAGTGACCCGGCAGATCCACCTCAATAAGCTCAAGAACGATTTTATCGGGCTTGTCTCGCACGAATTGCGCACGCCCCTTGCTTCCATGCGCATGCTCGTGGAGACCCTTCTCGAAGGCCGATACCGCGACGAGGAGACGCTGCGCGAATACCTTTCCATGGTGGCCGGTGAAAACAAACGCTTGAGCCGTTTGGTGGAAAACTTCCTTACCTTCTCGCGCATGCACCGCGGCCGCAGCCAGTTCAAGATGGTCGAAGTGCAAACAGAGAGGATTCTTCAAGCCGCCCTCGCCGCCACCCGACCGCGCCTCGAGTCCGAGGGTGTGCGCTTCACCAAGAGCATCGGGCCCGATCTTCCGACCCTCGCCGGTGACGAGGACGCGCTCGTCACAGTGGTCATCAACCTCCTCGAAAACGCCTACAAATACACCACCGAGGACAAGCGCATTCATCTTGATGTGTCCGTCCGGGGAGACAGTGTTATCATCTCCGTGGAAGACAATGGCATCGGGATTCCCCCGCGGGAGTTGCGCCACATCTTCAAAGAGTTTTACCAAGTGGACCAGCGCCTTGCCCGTCGCAGTGAAGGCAGCGGTCTCGGCCTGAGCATAAACCAACACATCGTCCGCGCCCACGGGGGTGACATCTCTGTGGAAAGCCAGGAAGGCGTGGGCTCGACATTCCGCGTGCGTCTGCCCACCTTTGCCTCCCGCCACCCGCGCATGCGTGAGACAATGACGGCAACCACTGTCTCCTGATTCCACCAACCACTTCCTCGACCCATGGCCGCACCTCCGGAAATCGACGCCCTCATCCTCATCATGGAAGACGACCCCGCGATGCTCCGCGGTCTAAAGGATAATTTCGAGTTCAGCGGATACCGCGTCAAGACCGCTCAGGACGGCGAACGCGGTCTCGACCTCGCTCTCTCGGCGCGGCCCGACCTCATTATCCTCGACATCATGATGCCCAAGATGAACGGCTATGAGGTTCTTCAAGTTCTCCGCGAGCGCGGCCACACCATGCCCGTCATCATGCTCACCGCGAAAGGGCAGGAGTCCGATGTCGTCATGGGCCTCAAACTTGGGGCGGATGATTATGTCACCAAGCCCTTCAGCATCCGCGAACTCCTTGCCCGCGCCGAGGCGATTCTCCGCCGCCAGCGCAAGGAAAAGGCCACAAGCATTGTGTTCGGACCCTTCACCCTCGACCTCGAATCCAGACAACTTCTCCGCGGCAGCGGGGAGGTCGCCCTCTCGCCCACCGAGTTCAACCTGCTCGCCTACTTCCTGCAAAACCCCAACCGCGCCCACAGCCGCGAGTCCATCCTGAATGCCGTCTGGGGGTATGATGTCACCGTGACCGACCGCACCGTGGACCGCTTTGTCACTACCCTACGCACAAAGATCGAGGAAAATCCCCGCCAACCCACCTTCATCCACACCGTCCGCGAGTTTGGATACAAGTTCAAACTCGGCGGGTCTCCGGCGGTATAATCATTGATGCAGACAGGTTCGTCTCGTTCCTTGTCACGAAGGCGTGCGATTTCCTTGATGATCCCAGCCGCGTTCTTGTTTACAGGCCCCGCTGGTTTGCCCGGATTTTCAAGCCTCAAGACGCGAAGGCGCGGACCGCGCACCTTGCGGGATCCATGAACCCGATACCCGCCGCCGCGACATCCCACAGTTCCAAATCGAGCAAAAATGCGCCTATGCGCTCCGGGGAGTGTCAGAAACGGAAGCGTATTGCTATCGCACGGTGAGAACCGGTCGAAAACCGACGTGAAAGACGCGGTGACCGGGGGGCCGGCGGAGGCGGACGGCGGAGCGGAGGATGCGCGGTTCACTGTTCCATGCGCCGCCGCGGAGAACGCGGTAGATACCGGCGGGCGGGCCGTCATAATCGGCGACGGGCTCACCAGGATATTCGCCGAACCAACCACGGGTCCATTCCCAGACGTTTCCGTGGACATCGTAGAGTCCCCACGGGTTGCCCCATTTTTCACCGACGGGGTGGGCGCGGCCGCGGCTGTTGTCGCGGAACCATGCGTAGACCTCCAGATCGATGACCTCGTCGCCGAAGGACCAGCGACCGGTGGTTCCGGCCCGCACGGCATACTCCCACTGCGCCTCGCTGGGGAGGGCGTAGCTGTGACCCTCGGGCAGGCGTCCGGCTTTCCGTTCGTGCTCGGTCAGGCGGCGGCAGAACTCCGCCGCTTCCTCCCATGACACATAGTAGACCGGAAAGGGGTCACCTTTGCCGTATGCCTCTGGGTCGGAGGCGATGAGGGCGGCGATCCGACCGCACTCGGCAGCGGAAAAGACGACCCGCCCGTCGATCGTCAACCCGCCATCCTCGACAAGCGTGCGCCAGTAAATTTCAGCACGGGCGCGGAGCCGCCAAAAAGGTTCATCCATAACGGCGGCCCACTGCGCTTGGGTCACGGGCGTCTTCGCCATCCAGAAACCGGCGGGAAAGGATACCGGTGTGGGCGGCTCCTCGTCAGGCCAGCGCTCTGCCTCAGTGGGGGGCGAGCCCATGGTGAATTCACCCGGAGGAATCCACACCATGGCAAGCGTGACATCCGCATCGAGGTCGATGGAAAAATCGCTCCCCGGAGCCGGAACGGGCTCTTCCGGCGACGTGTGTTCCAGTCCGTCACCGGGACTTGCCGCGGACGCGAGGCAGACAGCGAAGAGGAGGGGACACAACCGCAACAAGGCCGACATCAGAAGCGACCGAAAAATCTTCTATCGCCGGGAGATCCGTCACCGCGCCGGAGGTTCCGCAGAAGCAGGAGGCAGACAAGAACAAGGCCGAGAATCGCGGCGAGGGTCGGCGGTTCGGGTATGATTTGCAGCTCTCCGCGGATAATGAGGGCGGCATCCTCTTCGGCGAGAGCGAGGAGCGGCGTGTTCGCGAGCCCGAGCACACCGATCCGGGAGGGAGCACCGTAGCCGAAGAGGCGAAACTCAATGACACCCGTTTGGGGCGGAAGGAGGGGAAGGCTGA
>SKLD01000327.1 GCA_007123395.1 Opitutales bacterium | reverse complement strand
TGCGAGCGGCCCTTCTTCGGCGCGATGAATTTCTCCACCCGGTCGGAGAAGAGGAGGAGGCCCACTTTGTCGTTGTTGCGGGTAGCGGAGACGGCGAGGAGGCTGGCCAGCTCGGCCGCCAGTTCGCGCTTGCTCGTCGTGCCCGAGCCGAAGTCGTTCGAGCCGGAGACGTCGACAACGAGCATAATCGACAGCTCCCGTTCCTCCTCGTAGACCTTGAGGAAGGGGCGGTCCATCTTTGCCGTGACGTTCCAGTCGATGGAGCGCACGTCGTCGCCGGGCTGGTACTCGCGCACCTCCGCGAAGTCGATGCCCGCCCCCTTGAAGACGGAGTGGTACGCGCCCACCATCGCGTTGTCGACAAACCGGCGGCTGCGGATGTCGACTTGGCGGACTTTGCGCAGAATTGCGCGCGTCTTTTCAGCTTGATCGGACACGGCTGGTCAGGTGGCGGGCGCAGCGGCGGAGTCGCGCGCCGGGCGCGGAGTTTACGGGACGGGCAGGGTGTCGAAGATTCGCTTGAGGACGTCCTCGCTGCTCTTTTCCTCGGCCTCCGCCTCGTAGGTGAGGATGATGCGGTGGCGCAGGACGTCCATGCCCATGGTCTTAACGTCCTGCGGCGTCACGTAGCCGCGCCCGTTCATAAAGGCCCACGCCTTGGCCGTGAGCGTCAGGGAAATGGTCGCACGCGGGCTCGCGCCGAACTGGATGAAGTCGCGCAGTTCGTCGAGATCGTGTTCCTCCGGATGCCGTGTGGCGTGGACGATCTCCACGATGTAGTCCTTCACTTTGGGATCGACGTAGACCTCGTTCACAAGGGCGCGCGCTTCCGTGATCCTCCCAATGTCGACGACCGGTTGCGCTTCCGGCACCGCCGTCGTCACCGCCATGCGGTCGAGGATGCCGCGCTCCTCCTCCCGCGATGGGTAGCCGATCTTCAGCTTCATCATGAAGCGGTCGACCTGCGCCTCCGGCAGCGGATACGTGCCCTCTTGGTCGATGGGATTTTCCGTCGCGAGCACGAGAAAGGGCTGCGGCAGCGGAAAGGTTGTCTCGCCGATCGTCACCTGGCGCTCCTGCATGGCTTCGAGCAGCGCGCTCTGCACCTTCGCCGGTGCCCGGTTGATCTCGTCGGCGAGAACGATGTTGGCGAAGACCGGACCCGTCTTCGTCGTGAATTCGCCCGTCTTCGGATTGTAGATGAGCGTGCCGATGATATCGGCCGGCAGCAGGTCGGGAGTGAACTGCAGCCGCGCGAAGTCCGCCCGGACGGCCGCCGCGAGGGTGCGCACCGAGAGCGTCTTCGCTAGCCCCGGCACGCCCTCGAGGAGCACGTGGCCGTTGGCCAGCAGCCCGATGATCAGGCGGTCCACGAGATACCGTTGCCCGATGACTACCTTGCCGATCTCCTCCTGGAGTTCGGGAATCCAGGCCGCGGCGGCTTTGATCTTTTCCGTGAGACTTTGTAGATCGAGTGTGTCTGCCATATCAGTTCTTGTCGTTCGGACCCGGCGCGGGTTCCTGCGGAAAAACAGAAGCACGCACGAATGCGCGACACCCCCGCCCAAGGCAACGATTTTCCGCAGGGGGGCGGTTGGTCTGGCAGGCGACTGTAAATGTACTGTAATTTCGCAAAAACGACACCTCCGGAAAGCGTGGACCTTGTAATTTACGCAAAGGGCCTGACAATCCTCCGAACCAAAATTCGCCGAAACATGAGCACCGTCTTCCCTCTCCCAAGTCTGCGCGCTGGATTCGCGGGCGCCGGGCTTGCCCTGATGCTCTTCACCCAGGCGGCCAACGGTAGTTTCTCCGGTTTCGTGCTGACGCCTTCAACGTACCCAACGACTGGGCCAAGCGGTGCCGTCGCCGAATCCTCTGAGCCCCCGTCCCAGACATCGAACTGGACCAGCGGGTTTGTTGCGCGCAAACCTATCCTGATTGTTCGGAATGAGATAGACGTCGACCGTTACTTTTCCTTTGGCACACCCGGTGTTACCCGGTTGATTGAGAACCGCGGGGTTGCGCTCGTTAGGACACTATTTCCCAACGCAGAGGTGGGTATCGGGGACTCCCTGCGTCTGACCTTTTCGCTGAATGCGAGCGGACTGAATGGCGACGAGCGCCGGATCGGGTTTTGGCTCGAAAGCGCGCCTGTCGGCAGCACATGGGGGCCGATCGGACCCTATGATTCAGGTGGCTCCGTCTTTATCAATGACGCTACCCCTATCATCTGGCTCGATGACTCCACGGAGACGACCTCGGGTGGCTTCGCGGATGTGCCGGTGGAAATCCTCCTCGCGCGCAACGCCGCCGGTTACGATATGACCGTCACCCTCGGCGGTGTTGTCGAAAGCATCTCCCGGCAGAGTTCGCTCACGAGCGTCGACCACGTCGGTCTCGCCCTGAACGGTGTCCCGCTCGGTGCTACGTATTGGATCGACGACCTCAGCGTGGCGGTTATCCCCGAGCCTTCGACTTACGCCCTGCTCTTCGGCCTCGGCGCCCTTGCGGTGGCTCTTTACCGCCGCTGCCGCGTCTGAGGAGCCCTGCACCCCTCGCCTTGGCCGGAGGTGTGATCACGAAGTTTGTCAGTGGCTAAACGAAACTGCTGTGGACCGGATGCTGGCGTAGCCGGGTCAGCGCCTGGCCCGAGGCGGCGGGCGTGTCGCGGATTGACGAACATTCCCGGCGTCGCGGAAAACGAGCGATTTTCGCCGACTGCCTGCCGTTGCGATGTCGGGGGATGAATCCCGCCGACTACTTTTCGCCCTCCGCTGGCCACGGCAGGGGCCGCAGGCGCACGGTTGTCGCTCCCCAGTTGCCGCCCGTGCCTACGTTGAAGTCGGCCACGCCCGGATGCCGCCCCAGTTGCTTCCGCACCTGCTCGCGCAGTGTGCCGATGCCTTTTCCGTGAATGATCCGCACATCAAGGATTCCCGCCTCCGCGCAGGCCTCCAGATACGCCTCCACCGCCTCCGCGCACTCCTTCGGCCGGAACATGTGCAAGTCCAGCGTCCCGTCCACCGGATATTCCGTCTCGTCCATGTCCCCATCCCAACCGACCGCCCCCGCCCCGTCAACCGCTCCTCCTCTTCCTCCTCCTCTTCCTCTTCATCTCCCTCTCACCCCGCTGCGCCGCGCGGCGTCCGCCGATCACCCTCGCCGTCTCGGGCTCAGACCCCATGTTTCGTTGAAAGTTCCGCCTGCTTCAGCACCAGTTGCGTGGCAATCCTCCGAGAGATCGGGCGGGTATCCATACTTCGCCAAAGGCGGCGCATGCTGCTGCTCTTCAAAGGGTGTCAGCGTAGGCGAGATCGGATCGTTCGTGGACAGGCGTGGCCATTGTCCCCGACGCTCATGCCCCTTGCGCCCCGTAACGGTCAACGACTCCCGCACACCTGCATGCCACCAGCGGTTGTTAACAATGCCCGTCATTTTATTTGCGGCACGCATACACCGAAAAAGTCACATTGGGCTATCTTTAGCGAAAGACGGATTATCCGGCGATTTACCACTTCATGTGAATAAATGTACGCCATTTTTCTTTTGGGTATATGCGGCATAATGTGGATAAGGGCGGCTTTATGGTGATATCCGATGGCCTTTCCGGATATCACTCTTGGGGCGGGGCGGGGTCGTTGAGGATGCGGGCGTAGCGGCGGTCGAAGCGGATGGTGTAGGTTTGCGCGGGTTGGCCGGGGAGGGCGGCGTGGATGCGGTAGGTGCGGTTGCCGACGGTGGTGAGGGTGATGTCGGGCTCGGGGGCGTCGGGATGGCTGAGGAGCCACGGGAGGACGACGGGGCCGCGGGTGCGGAAGGTGTGGGTGCGCTGGAGGGCGGGTTTGCGGAGGTTGTAAGTGGGGCTGAACCATCCCCCGACGGGGTCTTCGCTGCCGCGCAGATCAGTGACGGCGGTTTGGCTGAGGGCGTTGCCGCCGGGGGCGGGGAGGCGGCGGACGATGCGGTCGGCTTCGTCGGGTGTGACGGAGGGGTGGAAGTTCCACACGGCTTCGAGGGTGCGCGGACCGAAGGCGATGACTTCGTCGAGGACGAGGGCGTGTTCGGGGCCGAGGAGGAGGACGGCGCGGGTGTGGCGGGGCGCGCCGCGTCCGCGCGCGGGGTCCGTGGGAAAGGGGGCGGCGGCGGTGGGGAAGGCGTGCGTGTCGGAAAAATCGACGCGGACGGGGAGCGGGCGGGAGACGACGCGGGGGGGCGGGACGGTGCCGCGCCCGTCGAGGAGGAGGACGTTGTGGGCGCGGGGGCCCTCGAAGTAATCTTTCCACGGTCCGGGTTGGTAGATGTAGCGCCCGCTGTCGGCGACGAGGTGGCGCCCGCGGGCGAAGAAGGCGAGGTTGAGCTGGTCTTTGTGCTGGTGGGCGCTGCCGTGGGGGCCGGCGTCGAAGAAGAGCCACGGGCCGTCGGGGTTCCACCCGAGCCGCATGACGACATGGCCGGCCCACTCGAAGAAGCGTGAGGGCGGGCCGCGGGGGCGTTCGCCGCGCGCGCCGTGGCTGAGGACGTAGTTCCAGTCGGGGCGGTTGAAGAACGCGGGCATGCTTTCGGCTCTGGCGTGGTTGTGCTCGAGGTCGGAGGCGTTGTTCATGGGGCCGGTGCCGTCGGGCGCGGCGACCATGATGAAGTAGTGCCACATTTCCTCGACGCGGCGGGAGAGGGCGTCGGCGGCGTCGGCGTCGCGGGCGCGGAGGACGGGCATGAGCGGCTGGACGGCGGCAAGGACGACGCGCTGGTAGTGGTTGGTGAGTTCTTTGTAGCTGCCGTCGGGGTAGGTCTGTGCGGTGATTTCGCGGCGGACGGTGTCGACGGCGCGGTCGAACCACGCTTCGGCTTCGCGGAACTCCGGCCATGCGGCGGCGAGGGTGGCGAGGGCGATCTTTTCGGTGATGAGGTGGTTGCCGCCCCAGAAGGAGGCGAAGCGGTCGAGTTTGTCGGCGTGGTCGGGCACGGAGGCGAGCATGGCGAGGAGAGCGGGTCCGTGCGCATCGGGGTCTTGCCGCATGTATGCAAAGGCGGGGATCCATGCCTGCATGACGCGTCGAGCGGCTTCGAGCGGGCGCCATGCGGGCGAGAAACTGAAGCGGGCGGGGTAGGGGTTGGCGTCCGTCCAGTCGACGAGGAGGGAGGCAGCTTTGGCGGCGTAGCGTGGGTCGCCGGTGGCGGCGTGGGCGGCGAGGAGGTCGGGGATGAAGCCGTGGCGGTTGAGGAACCACGCCCACTCTTTGTCGTCTCGCGGCCCGCGGGCTTCCCAGTCGAGGCTGCCGTCCTCGAGGCGGGGCTGGCGTCCACGGAGGTCCTGGAGGGTGAAGCGGTCGTTGAGGGCGTCGTGCGCGCGATCGCGGTATGCGGGCGGGGGCTTGAGGGCGGCGGGCACGCCGGGTGGAAGCGGACGCGCGGAAAAGTGGCGCAGGAGGGCGCGGGCGGCGGCATCGCGGTCGCCGGCAGCGAAGGCCCGCGCGGCGTCGTCGAGGTCCGGGCGGTCAAGATCGAGGGCCTCGATGAGCCGGTCGAAGCGGGCGTCGCTCAACCCGGCACGGGCGACGAGTGTGTCGGAAGGGCTGCCTTCGCCGCACGCTAGGGAGTATGCGGCGGCAAATGCGCACAGGGAGAGGAAGACCCGCGTGAAGCCCGTCATACCGGTCAGGGGCTGTCGCGCCCCGCCGGGGCGCAGCGGCGCGCAAGGGGACCGGCGAAGAAGAAGAGGAACAGCCCGAGGATAAGACCAATGAGCGGGCGCAGGAGGTTTTGCCGGAAGTAGTAGCCGAGATAGCTCGGATCGATTTCGAAGACGGACTCGGCGGCGTTGGCGAGCATCTGCCAGAGGGCCGCGAGCATGATGAATACGGCTCCGACGCGGAGGAGGACGGCAGCGGTCGACTGGTGGCTCGGGGTGTCCATGTTGCGGAGTGATCTTTTGGCTGGACAGGCGCAGTGTGCAAGCGGGAAGCGTGCCGCCGATCACTCGCGTCCGGCGGGGTGTGCGAGATCGTCGTCGATGAAGGTGAGCACGGCGCGCCAGTCGGCGAGGGCGGCGGCTTCGTCGGCATAGCCGCACTCCGCGTGGGGCGGGCGGATGACGAGACGCACGTCGACGCGGCTGAAGGGCAGCGGGACGAGGTGCCGGTCCCAAGTGGGCAGGCGCACGGCATGGCGGGCGTTGGGGATGATGAAGGCCACGGCCGCCCCGGACTGCCGCGCGACGATGAGCGCGCCGCGTTTGATGTCGTGGAGCGGTCCGCTAGGTCCGTCGGGGGTAATGGCGATGTCGCGGCCGGAGCGCAGTTCGCGGATGAGTTCGCGCGCGGCGGCGATTCCCCGGCGGCTGCTGCTCCCGCGCACGATGCGGAAGCCGACTGCTTCGTAGAAAGCGACTTCCCATGCAGCGTTTCGGCTCGGGCTCACGAGGCAGGCGACGTTGCCCGGATCGAAGAAACGCTTCGCCATGACGGGCGCGAGGAGCGACCGGTTGTGCCAGCTGACAAATATGCGCGGAGCGCGGGAAGCATCGCGCGCGGCGGCGGAATCGGCGTCCATGCGCAGGCGCAGGGATCGGAGGTAGAGCCAGAGCAGGGCGGCGAGCGGGCGGCAGACCCACCTGCGCCAGCCGGACAGCCGGTAGACCGTACCGCTCTCAAACGGTCGCCCGGACGTGGCACCGGACCGAGTGCTGGCGGATGTTTCTCTCACGTGCGCCGACCATGGCTGTCCGGCCCGGAAAGGCGAATGATTCCGCGCGCCGCAGCCGAAAATCACCGGGCGGCGTTTTTTTTCGAAAATATCCGGCGCGGGTGCATCCGACGCTATGAATCTGCCGTATGTGTCGGCATGCGGGTAATTCCCGCCGTTCTTTCACATCCGCTTTGCTGCCGCTCGGGTAAGATTTTTCCGCCCTCGTTGTCTTGGGAATGTGTGGTTTCGATACCCCTGGCGGGAGCCGCCGCGGTCCAGGCTTGTCTTCGGTGTGTTACCCTGATGCATGCCGCGTTCTGACTGGCTCCGGCCTGGCCTGGCCCGGCGGCCTCCCGTTTCCCGGGGGAGTTGAGCCTGCTTTTTTTCTCCTTTTTCAGCAACCCGCCTGAGCGGGGCAGCCTCCCTCGCCCCCGCTCGCCCGCTCCGTTGTCTACAGACACGGCGCGGGTTTCAGGGGGGGAGCCCGGTCCCCCGGCCGGCGCTCCCCCTATCTTTTTTTCGAAATTGGTTTTCACAATCGCGTCGTTGCACTACCGTTCGGATTGTGTCTTTGGAGCGAGAGGCCAGTGCCCGCGAACGTGAGGAGGCGGTTGATTGGATCGGGCGGATGGCCCGTGGCGATGATACCGCGCTCCAATCCCTTTACGCTCGCTACAACCGCGTCCTCTTTGGCATTCTGATGAAATCGCTGAATGACCGGGGCGAGGCTGAGGAGGCCATGCAGGACCTCTTTACGAAGGCATGGACGAAAGCGGAAAGCTATGACCCCGACCGCGCCTCGCCTTACACTTGGCTATGTGTCATGGCCCGCAGCATTGCCATCGACCGGTTGCGCAAGCGTCACCGCCGTCCCGGTCACGAAGAGCTGGAAGAGCAAGTGCGGCCCGTCCCCTCGGGCGAACCTTCCGCCGGAGAAATAGCTGACGCCCGCGACGACGGACGCGAATTGCGGAATTTCCTTGATTGCCTTTCTCCCTTCCAACGCAAATGTATTTTCCTAGCCTATTTCAAAGGTTTTTCCCACGCGGAGATCGCGGCGGAACTCAACCGGCCGCTCGGTTCGGTGAAGTCAGACATCCGCCGCGGCCTTCTGCGGCTGCGCTCCATGATCCGCAAACGTGACGATTCCTCCACAACTTGAAGAACAAGCCGCCCTCTACGCGCTCGACCTGCTCGAAGCGCCGGAGCGCGAGGCTTTCGCCAACCGGCTGCGGAACGACGCCGGTTTGCGTGCGTTGGTAGATGATTTCCGCGAAAGCCTCTGCCTCTACGCCGCCGCCGAGGCATCGCCGGAGTCTCCGTCAGCGGAGGCAGAAGAGCGGCTGCTGCACCGAATCCGCATGGCGGCGAGAGAAGAGGATGCGAAGACGGTCGCCTTTCCCGGCGAAGCGCCTTCTTCATCGGGAAGGCGGACGCCCGCTGCCTACGGGCGGGTATCGGCA
>SKLD01000172.1 GCA_007123395.1 Opitutales bacterium | reverse complement strand
CGAGAGGGGGGTGCGAGGCCGCCTCCACGAAGGATTCCGCGGGTATGGCTCGGATCATCCAGAGGGAGCGGGGCGGTTGGGTCGCACCGAGGGTTTTGGATGGGCCAAGCGTTTCCCACCGGACGATCTCCCCAAGGCGCGCGGCGCTAACTTCCTCGACTTCAATGAGGGCGCCGGGTTCGATGGCGAACGCATCCAAGTTGAGGTTCCAGTTGAGCGCCGTGCCCGCTTCATTGGCGATGGCGATGCGGTAGCTCCCGTCGTGGCGGCGGGCCGCGGCGATGTGAACGCTGTCCCGCAGACTCGGGGGTATGTCGTTTGCGGGGAGGCGGAGGAGGTGCTGCCGCCCGGCAAACGCCTCGTTGAAGAGGCGCACCACCTCGAAGCCCCCGGTCATGCCGCCGACGTCGTACGGCGCCCCGGCGTTGTCCACATAGGCGAGGCCGTTTTTGCGGATTCCGATGCGGTCGCGGCCGTCGGTCTGGCTGAATTTGAATGCGTAGAGCTGGTCGGGAAGATTCAGGAGAAGACGCGCGTAGATGCCGCCGAGGCGCGCGAACTTCTCCGGTGTGTCGAGCGTTTCCTCCATGTTCGCGAAGGTGGCGTTGGTGTGGACGTTGAACTCCGTGATGGACACGTCGAAGTCCGACCGCCGCGCCGCGCCCTCGACCAGAGACCTTGCGGTTGTCGCCTCCGCCCCGAAGGGAATCGGGGCCGCGTTGTAGCGCTGGTAACTAAACGAGTGGAAGAGCGTGTTGAATCCGGTGCCATCGTCGACGAGCGGAACACTCATGAACGAGGCAACCGCTTCCGTCCAGTCGCGGTTCAAGCCGGCGAGGACGGGCGCGAACACCCGCACTGCGTGGGCTGTACCGTGTATGCGGTTGTAATCGGAAAAGGCCGATTGCATCGCGTCGGAGGCCAACCGCAGCCGCTCGAGGTAGCCGGGAAAGTCGTCGTCTATGCCGGACGCCGAGTGATTTGGCTCGTTGTACATCTGGAACTTCCGGATCCCGTAGGTGTCCAGCATGAGAAAGGCGTAGGCATAGTAGAATTTCCAATACTCCCAGCGGCTCGCCCAATCGTCCGCACCGTCGAACCCGAGGTGGGCCTTTGAGATCGTGGTTTGCGAAAGGATTTCGATCCCCGCATCCGTCAACAGATCGAGAACGCGCGGCACCGTCATGACGTTGATACCCGTGAGCCGCCAGCTTGCGAGGCGGTCGCGATAGTATTCCCAGTCGATGAAGGCGGGATTGAGCGGATCGTCGCGCAGGGCGAGACGGTGCGCGCGGAACTCCGTTTCGGTGCCCACGCCGTCACCCCACGGTTCCATGTCGTAGCGGTTGTTGCGGCGGCTGACAAATTGGATGCCGTTGATGAACAGCCGCATGCCGTTGGGGCGCATGTAAAGCACGCGTGAGAGCGTGTTGCTGCCGTCGTCGAAGTGGCCGGCGTTGACACCGAGGATCTCCGGCGTCGTTGCCACGGCCTCACCGTGGAAGTCGAGCGTCAAGGTCGCCGCATCCAAAGACGATGGCAGGGCACCGAGCGCGATGAGGGCCGCCAGTGCGGCGTAGAAACGAAGTGGAGGGCGGGGCAAAAGCATTGATTTGGATTGATTTTCAAGCGGTTCCGATTCGGCGGAGTTTCACCGATTCATGGTGCTTTGGTCTGTGTGTGGGGCAGTGTGAGTGCTCAACGAATCAATCGTTCGAATCGTTGAAACGAAAGGGAGGGCGGCTTTCCCGTGGTTCAACAATGTGAATAGGGAATCTTTTGCGGGTCTTCCGTCCGGTGCCTTGGGTGATCCCCGTTGAATGCCGCATGGCGTAATCTTGAACCCAAATCTAGCAGAGCAAAATGAAATCACTACATTCCTCAATTATTCCGGCGTTTGTCACCTCCATTGTCTTTGGCGCGGTGACTTCGTTCGGTTCCATCATCGCCTTCGATCCGTTTTCGGGAACGACTTCAAGCGATGACGCCGAGCCCTCCACAGGTTACTATCTTTCCAACGTGGACGGGGGTACCGGCAGTTTGGATTCGACCACCAACCTGAACGCGTCCGGAGGGCCGATCATTGGATTCGGTGATCACGCGTGGGCTTCGAGCACAACGACTTATCGGGTCCAGTTGGGCAATCTCGACAGCGACTCGCGCCTTCCCGCCGTTCTTCCCGAAGACCGGAATGACGGTGGCGTGCGCGTCCTCACGTTCAAGGGATCCACAGGCGGCGGAAGCACGGCGGTGCGCACGCTCTCCCGTCAACTCGATCCCTTCACCGCTCCGGACACCTACTACATGTCGGCGGTGACGAATGTCTTCACGGACGGCAATCCCGGAGAGGGCGGCTACTTTTACATTGGTTTCGGCGATGACTCGGTGGACAGCACCGGGTTATTCGAGGGGTTGCAGTGGGGTTACCGCACCAATGCGACAAACGACGGGGTGGATTTCGTGCTCCGCGGGCGCAATGCGGCGGCGGATGCCATCGAAGAGGTTGTGATCCTTGAGAACGTGCCCGGATTCAATCTCGCGAACACCGCGAGTGAGAGTCAGTTTCTTGCCCTCAAGGTCGAGGTCAACCCGCTCGGGGCCGATACCATCACCTATTGGCTGGATCCCGCCTATGCGACCGAAGATCCTTCGGGAGGCGTGGAGGTGACAACATTGAACGCCTTCTCCAGCGCCGCCGCGCTGACTCATTTCGGTGCGGTCACCTCCCTTCTCCGCCACTCCGGGGGAAACAGTTCCACGAACCGCATCGGGTATTTCGACAGCATCGCGCTGGGCTCGACCTACGAGGCCGTGGTCATCCCCGAACCGCGTGTTTACGCGCTTCTGCTCGGGTTGCTGGCAATCGGGCTGACGTGGCTCCGCCGCCGTCGTTGAGCCTTGCCTAAGCGCCGTTTGTTTTTCTTGTTGTCCCGGGAGGCCTCCGAGTGCCTTCCGGGGCAACTTTAATCTGTAACGGGGCTTTTGTCATACACTACAAATCCAACTCCAACGCACATGTCCATTATCCACATCCCCTCTTCCACGATTCGATTCACGCGACTGGCGACGCTGCTCGTTGGCGTTTTCGGCGCGCCCGCCGCCATGGCCGGCGTGATCGCCTTTGACCCGTTTTCCTCGACCAGTTCAAGTGACGCCGCCGAGCCATCGGAAGGCTTTTACTTCTCCAATGTGAACGGGGCCGAGGGGAGTCTTGCTTCGGATACGAATGCGAACGCGGGGGGAGGTCCGGTCATCGGCTTCGGCGATCATCCGTGGACGTCCAGCACTTCAACCTTTCGAGTGCAATTGGGCAATCTCGACACGGATTCGCGGGAGGATGCGTTGATTCCGGGTAACCGGAACGACGGTGGCGTGCGCGTCCTCACGTTCAAGGGGTCCGGGGGCGGCGGAAGCTCGGCGGTGCGCACGCTCTCCCGTCAACTCGATCCCTTCACCGCTCCGGACACCTACTACTTGTCTGCGGTGACGAATGTGTTTACGGCGGAGAGTCCGGGAGAGGGCGGCTACTTTTACATTGGATTCGGCGATAGCGCCGTGGACAGCACCGGACTGTTCGAGGGGTTGCAGTGGGGTTACCGCACCAATGCGACAAACGACGGGGTGGATTTCGTCCTTCGTGGCCGTAATGCGGCGGGAAGCGCGGTTGAGGAGGTGGTCGTGCTGGAAAATGTTCCGGGCTATGATGAAGCCGATACGCGAAGCGCCAGCCAGTTCCTTGTGCTGAAGGTAGAGGTCAATCCGCATGGCGCCGATACGATAACGTATTGGCTTGACCCGGAGTATGGCTCAGACGAGCCCGGCGGGGGTGCCGTCCTCACGAACTTCAACGCGTTTGAAAGTGTGGGCAATCTCACGCATTTCGGTGCCGTTACCTCCCTTCTCCGCCACTCCGGCGGGAACAGTTCGACCAACCGAATCGGCTATTTCGACAGCATCGCGCTTGGGGACTCCTATGCCGCGGTGGTGTCGGCACCCGGTGCGGATGTGGATCCCCCCGAACCGAATCCGCCGTTATGGGCGGAGGGCTCGCCGGTGGCTGTGAGCGCGTCGCGGGTCGAAATGACGGCTCAACCGGTCGTCGGCGACGGCTATAGTGTGGAGTATTATTTCGAGAATGTCGACGATCCCGGCGCCAACAGCGGTTGGATCGATGAACCGGAATGGGCGCAGCTCTTTCTGCAGCCCGCCACGACCTACAGTTACCGCTTCAAGGCGCGTGATCTTTCACCTGCCCGCAACGAGACGGAATGGTCGGAGGTTCGCTCCGTGACAACGGCGGACGAGGTCGACACGAACCCTCCGGTTCCCAATCCGCCGCTCTGGGAGATTGAACCGGAGAAGATCGCTGACAACGCGGTATACATGCGGGCGGCTCCAGTCAGCGACCCGGAAGGGAATGAGCCTGTGGAGTATTACTTTGCCAACTTGACGGATCCCGCGCGGGACAGTGGTTGGCAGTTGTCGCCGGAATTCACGGACGCGGACCTTCCGTATTCGATGGAGTTCCGCTACGCGTTCAAGGCGCGTGATTCTTCAATAAACCGCAACGAGACCGGATGGTCCGTGGAAGCCGTGGTCACGACGGGTGACCTGCCGGAGGGTGAAACCTACTGGCAAACGTTCGAAAAGGATCCCCGTGAGGAGGGATGGGTTCAGATTGGCTCGGCGAACTCGTTTGATTTCTATGCAGAGGGTTACCTTCTTGTCCGGATGTTCCGGACCGTTGAGGACCAGCGGTTTTCCGTGCCGTTGAGCCGCGGGTACAATCAGGACCAAGAGTTCTGGCTCGAGTTCGATTGGCTCATGGAATCGGCCTATGAATGGCCGCGTGGCTTGCTGGGTGTGATGGACAGTGCTTCACCCAACGCGGTTAATATCGCCGCGCTCTATTTCCAGCGGCGCAACCTCAGCGCGGACACGGAGAGCCAAAGAGGCATTGTATACAACGATGAAGGCGGAAGTGAGTTTTTCACCACTTCAGACTATCCCCGTGAGGCCGGTGGAATTGACGCCCGGACCAAGCTGCGTTACTACGTGAATGCGGTGGGAGAAGGATGGATGGAGATTGATCTGATCAATCTCTCCACCGGAGAAATCTTCGCAAGTGGTTCGGGGAAGGTGCTCAATCCCGGTGAAACCTTCCGTTTTGATTCGCTTGGCTTCTCGAATCTTCCCGCCGCATCGAACTCACCGCAGTGGTTCGACCGGATCCGTGTGGACAATCTCTATTTCTCCACGGAGATGCCCGCAGACGTCTATTTCGCCGGGCAAGGCGTCAGCCGTCCCGCGCCGTCATGGATCGGTGATGTCAACCCGCCCGAACCCAATCCGCCGATATGGGAGGACGAACCCGCCGCCCTCAGTGCCACACGGGTCACGATGACAGGACAACCGGTCGTGGATGACCAATACGGTGTCCAATACTATTTTGAAAACATCGGCAATCCGCTTTCCAACAGCGGCTGGATCGACGAGCCCGAATGGACGGAGGTCTATCTTTTGCCGGAAACCGCGTATACATACCGTTTCAAAGCGCGCGATTTGTCGCCCAACCGCAACGAAACGGAGTGGTCTGAACCGCGGATGGTTGTCACGCCGCCCGAAACGGACACCACCCCGCCGCTTCCGAATCCGCCTGAATGGGAAGCTGAACCCTCCGTTGTCGGTGCCAACCGTGTTTTCATGCGCGCTGGTGCGGTTGAAGATCCGGAGGGCAACGGACCCGTTGAGTATTATTTCGCCAATCTCACCGATCCTTCACGCGACAGCGGATGGCAGACTTCGCCGGAGTTTGTCGACAGCGGCCTTCCTTATGAATCGCAGTTTCGTTATGTTTTCAAGGCGCGCGATATTTCCGCCAACCGCAATGAAACAGATTGGTCCTCCGAATTCACGGTCACGACAGGGAGTGCGCCTTTGCTGGGCGAATTCGCGCGCACGGACGGGTTCTGGGAGTCACCCCGCGTCGGTGAAAATGCCTTTTATCAGGTTCTTTTCGAAGCGGAGGTAACCACCGAGCGCAGACCGGTGATTGTTTATATGGTCAACACTAGTCTGCCCCGAATCGGGATGGAAGACGATGCCTCCATCATCAGCGATTTTATCGATGAGGGCTACATTGTCGTATTGGTTGACTTCCACGGAAATACCAATGCCCGCCACCCCGACCTTGATTGGGACATGTGGGAATTGCGCCGCAATATTGTCGGCCGGGCGGGAACGTCCATTCTGGACGGCACATCCATCCTGCCCGATACCGTGGATCTGTTTGTTCTTCCGGCCGGTTATCGTTTGGTTCGCAACCTTGTTTACTGGGATATCGAGGCCCACGGAGCGTTCGGAACGCTGAACCGGATCATGAACACGTACAACGGGCATGTTGTGGACAATCACGGCGTGGAGCCGGTGAGCCGCCCGGAGGACATGCGCGGGCCTGATGGCGAGGAAATCGACTATCTCCTGCGCATGGATATTGCCTACCCTTCGCAGGCAACCGCGCCTGTGCCCCTTGTCTTTGAGAGTTCCACGCAATCGAACCGGCTGCGGGCCTATCGGCCGGAGGGTATCCGCGCGCCGTATTTCCTCGGAAAACTCACCAACGGATGGGCATGGGCGATGGTCGACCATTGCTACAACCCACTTGCACGGGACTACCATTACGGCTATTGGGACGGAGGCTATACTTTAGAGGATTGGAACGGACTCGCCAGCATAACAGCCGCCGTTCGTTTCCTCCGTGCCCATGCGGATCAGTATAACCTTGATCCCGAGCGGTTCGGCGGGATGGGGCATTCCAAGGGAAGCTATACGATCACGCGCCTTGCGGATCCCGATCATCCGAATCAGGGGGAGCACTTCACCTTTTCCGGTCAGCCAACGGGCTCGCCCGAGCCACAGCCATGGCCGGGGTATTCGAGTCAGATCCAAGTGTCCTACCAATCGATGGGCAACGGCACCCGCCGGATCCAATATGTCACACCGGACAACGTTCCCACCGTTGTGGCATGCGGCATTTTTGATCAATACAACCAATGGCTCGTTTTTCCCGACCTCGTGCAGACGTATGAGATGTATGATCTCAACCATCTGGCTCTCTGGATGACTGACCTCGGGCATACCCTGCCGGCCAATCACGACCCCATTCTCGACCGCGACCGGTATGAATTGGTGTTCGATTTTTTCCGTCAATACCTGCAAGCGCCGGGATCGGTTGCGCCACGGGTTCTATACGCCCTGCCGCGCGGCGACTATCCGGATCTGCCGCTCACCGGACGCAATCGCCCCATACCGGCCCGCGAACTCCTGCCGGAAGGGAAAGAGGATTGGGTAGTG
Source organism: Opitutales bacterium (assembly GCA_007123395.1). Lineage (GTDB taxonomy): Bacteria > Verrucomicrobiota > Verrucomicrobiia > Opitutales > Oceanipulchritudinaceae > SLLG01. Next base: position 798 of record SKLD01000172.1, on the reverse strand, counting down.
GACGAGGTGCCGCTATCGCTCTTTTTCGCTCCTCCTGTCAACGTCGCCTCAGCCAACGCCGGTGGAATCGAGGTGGTGCGCCTGCGGAGCGGGGAGGTTCTTCGGGGCGAATGGATTGGTTCGCTGGGCAATGCGCGCCTCTCCTTCATTCCCGACACGGTCTTGCCGGATCACGAGGAGTTGGAAATCCGCGTCACGGAGAGCCTTCTCTCGCTGGAAGGCCAGCCCCATGAAGGCCAATATGAGCATCGCATTGTGACGGGTTCCTTATCCGCCGCCTACGAGCAGTGGAGGGATTCACACGGGCTTGGCCCGGAAGAGGGAGGTGTTCTCGACCGTCCATCGGGAGGGGAAGTGAACAATTTTCTCGCCTATGCCTTGGACTTGAATCCACGTGCCCCCCGCACCGCCGACCGCATTGAGTCCGGCCTCGTCGCCTCCGAAAGCGGATGGCAACTGTTTTTGGAGTACCCTCCGCTACAACCGGAGTTGCTTTACCGGACGGAGTTGTCCACCGACCTGCACGATTGGGTGCCCGCCAACGAAGAGCTTTCGAGCCTTACGGACGGTCATGTGCGCGGATGGGTTGATCTGCAAAACGGATGGGATCCGGTCTTCTTGCGCCTCGCGGTGGAACCCCGTTGATTCCCCGTCACGGCCGTTGAATGAAGGGTCGCTATTCGCGCAATCCCACGGGCTGCAACAAATCGTCCGCGCGGCTCAAACAGATCTGAGGATAATCCGCGAACACGCCTTCGGAACCGTTATGCCTCCGCTCGCTTGCTCCCACGCAGTGGG
>SKLD01000481.1 GCA_007123395.1 Opitutales bacterium | reverse complement strand
TGCCGGCCGGTGCGGTGGTCAACCTTCGCTGGATGCGATCAACGGAAATCCCCGGCGAACCCACCGGCATGTTTTACGTTTCCGGGCAGATCAGCGGCGGGTATTTCATCGGTCGGCTTGATGCGAATTTCGTCGAAGGCACGCCGTCCGCCTTTGACTGGGTCTTTCCGGTCTCTGCCGCCAACGGTCACGACACCCAGCAGCTTTGGGACGTGGGCAACGACGGGCGCGTGGTCTACGCATACGGAGGCGAGTGGAATGCGCAGATCGGGTTCCTCAATCCCGACGGCGAGCGCACCTCGCTGCCGCACCTGCGCGCGAGCCACAGCGTGAATGGCAGCTGGGAACGCGGCGTGGGCGAGGCCTTTTCCGACGCCGCCTACAGCGCCATCCGCCTGCCCACCGATAACCAGTCTTGGGACGACGACGAGCTGTTCGCCATCACCCCCGACGGCAACGGCGGCATCCGGCAGGGTACCTGGCCCATCGACATCATGATCCGTCACTCTTTTGAAACAGGCGAACCCATCCGTATTGAAGGTGGACGGGCTTACGGTTACAATGGATACCGGCCCGAGGGGCGCCACTGGATCGGCGCGATCTCCGTCGACCGGCGCAACAACCACTTTTACTACGGCTTCAATATCAAGTCGATTTTCTGGGACCATGGCGCGGGTCACGAACAGCCCGACTTTGAGCCCGCCGTCATCGCCTACGACGACGAAGGCCGCATGAAGTGGTGGAACCGCCTCTACCGCGAAGCCGCCGATACAACCGGCGACGGCGAAATCGACACGACATGGGTGTCCCCGCCCGACCAATACATCGACGGCATGGACGTTGATTACTCGGTGCCGCTTTCGGAGGGAGGCAATGTCGTCGTTGTCGGGCGCTGCCACGGCAACCATGTGTCGAACTTTTGGAGTGGCAACAATATCGACGCGCGGCCGGGCGCTTCGGCGTTCCAAAACCGCTTCACGGGCACCGAGGGCAACATCCACATCAGCTACATCGCCCGGCTTGCCGGGGACGACGGCACGCTTCTCGCGGGTTCCTACTTGGCCGGTTTCTTCCGTATGATCATCGGCGGAAAGGGCAACTGGCCCACCCAGACCTACCCCGAGCCCATCCACGACGGCTGGCCCAACCACAACGCCGGGTGGCCCGACCTGACAACCACGCGCATCGTGGAAAACTCGCTCCGTGTCGGCCCCGACGGGCGCGTCTACATGGTCGGCTGGGGGCCGCGCATGGTCACCACGAGCAACGCCTTCCAGAAGCTCCCGCGCCGCCTCGGCCATCACAATCCCATTCTCAACGAGGGCAGCAGCCCATGGAACCGCTGGGTGCGCGCCTACGAGCCCATGTTGGATGCCTTGGCGTATTCCAGCACGCTGACCGGCGTCTGGACATATCCGGACGGGGATATCAATGCAAACCCCCAGGGCGCGGACAATGTGCAGCTGCGCGGCGTCTGGCCGGTGAGCAACGGTCTGCTTGTCGTCGGCCAGCACAGCAACGGATCAGGCACGAGCGCGGGGGGCAACGATATGCCCACCGCCAACATTCCGCCGTGGGGCCATGAAAGCTACAACGGCATCACCGGCGTCTTCGGTCTCATGCCCTTCAGTGAAGACCGCCCGCGCGCCGCCTTTGCGCCGCTAGTGGCGCTGGGGCAGTTGTCGGTCGACGCCGCCGCGAGCGAGAGCAGCTCGGAGATCGTCTCCCACACATGGACCTTCGGCGACGGCGCGACCGCTACCGGCGCGACCGCCACCCACACCTATTCCGCGCCGGGCACCTACCTCGTCGGGCTCACCGTCACCAACGAAGACGGTCACAGTGCCTCCACCCACCGCTGGGTGGAAATCGTCGACGCCGTCGCCCCGCCGGTTGTGCCGCCCGTGCGCGTCGCCGCGCCCGCCGCGCCCGGCCAGACCATGCGGCTCGCCTTCGCCTCCCAAGCAGGCATGCGCTACCAGGTGCAGCAGAGTGGTTCGCTCGACAAGGTCGACTGGGAAAACCACGGAGATCCGATGGACGGAACCGGCGACGAAATGGAAGCCGATGTTGAGGCGCCGGAAACCGGAGCGCGCTTTTACCGGATCGTCATCGCCCCCGCGCCATAGTGGTATTGCGCGGGGGCACCGCTTCGCCGTCGCCAAGGGCGGATGGCTTCGGGCGCGTGTGGTGGCACGATACCGGCACGACCGAAGGCGCAGGCGGGCTCTACGGGTGCGTCCGTGGCGAACGGGTGGGGTGGTCGGACCGGAGGCAGAGCAAACTGTAGGCTGAAGCTTCAGCGAGGCAGACGGGTTCATTGCATCCGCGACTTCACCCACGCGCCGCCGAGGAGCAGGGCGGCGAGGGCGAAGAGCGGCCAGAGGGTGCGCAGGTTGACGGCTTCGCCGGCGGCGACCGCGTCGGTGATGCCGTGGACGGCGCTGGCGTAGATTCCCCACTTGACGGCGAGACCGAGCAGGGCGGCGGCGAGAAACGCACCGAGGGGCAGGCGCAGGACGCCACCCGCGAAGTTGACGACGGAGTGCGGAAAGCCGGGAAACATTCGCAGCGCGGTCTGGGTGGCGAGGTCTCCGCGGCGGCGCAGTAGGTCGAACACTTTCGCGGAGGGGCCGGTCGGCTTCCAGTCGCTGCGCATCTTCCGGGCGAAGAGGTAGGCACCGCCCGCCCCGCCGACGCTGCCGACTAGAAGGAGAAATGTGGCAAGGAGCGGCGGATTGAAGGGCGCGATGAGCCAGACCCCGAGGCTTCCGGGCAGGCCGAAGGTGAAGCACATTACCATCGCGGTGACCGCCGCCGCGAGGAAGAGCGGCGAGGTGCCGACCTCTTCACCGTAGGCGAGGATTTCGTCGAAGCCGAGCGGCTGCCAGGCTCCGAGAGCGATACCTGTCACCGCAAGGACGGGCAGTATCCAGATCTTTTTCGAGTATCCGCGGCGGGATGTCTTCCCGCCTTCCTTGGTCTCCGCTTTTGTGCCCACGGTTCCGCGCCTTCAGGGCAGCCAGTCAAGGCCAAGGTCGACCCAGCGACTGCGGTGGGTGACGGCACCCGTGGAGACGAAGTCGAGGCCGAGGCCGCCGAGCGCGGGCAGGCGCTCGAGGGTGATGCCGCCACTTGCTTCGGTGGCGGCCCGCCCGCCCACAAGGGCGACAGCCTCGCGCAGTTGGGTGTCCGTGAAGTTATCGAGCAGGACGATGTGCGACCCGGCTTCGAGCACGGCTGGCAGCTGGTCGAGGCGGTCGACTTCGGTCTCGACGGCGAGGTCGGGGCAGTTCTTGCGCGCCCGCCGCACGGCTTCGGCGAGGGCTTCGCCGGAGTCGGCGTTGTCCGCCGCGAGATGATTGTCCTTGATCATTACGCGGTCGAAGAGGCCGAGCCGGTGGTTCCACCCGCCGCCGATGCCCACGGCGTATTTTTCGAGCATGCGGTAACCAGGGGTGGTCTTGCGCGTGTCGAGAAGGCGCGTGGGCGAGTCGCCCAAGGCGTCGGCGTGCCGCCGCGTGTTCGTGGCGATGCCGCTGAGGTGCTGGAGAAAGTTGAGGATCACTCGCTCGGAGGAGAGAAGGACGGCGGCGGACCCCTCGAGGGTGGCCACTGTAGTGCCCGCCTCCACGCGCGCGCCGTCGGTGTCACGTGCATGGAAAGTGGCGGCGCCTCCGTAGGCGTCGAGAATCACGGGTACAAGCTCAAGGCCGCAGAGGACGAGGGGCTCACGCGCGACGATCCGGGCCTTGCCGCGTAGGCCGGGCCGGAGGAGAGCGGAGGTCACGTCGCCACGCCGCTCAGGCTGGCGGGCGAGTCCGCGGCCGTCGAGGTCTTCGCCGCGCGCCCATTCGACGAGTTGCCGCAGGGCGAAGCGGTCGAGGTGATCCCACTGGAGGCGGTTGCTGTAGCGTTCGGCGAGGGTCAGCGGCGGCATGGATCAGGCGCGGGTCAGGAGTTGGCGGTGAGAGTTCCGTAAAGTTCGGGCCGGCGGTCACGGAAGAATCCGAAGGACGCGCGGGCGAGGTGGATGGCGTTGAGATCGAAGTCGCGGAGGATGAAGCCTTCGGCAGTGCCGTCCAATTCTTCGACGATTTCTCCGCAGTGGTCTGCGATGAAGCTGTGGCCGTAGAAGATCTGGCCGCCTTCGTCGCCGGTGCGGTTGGCGGCGACGACGGGGATCACGTTGGAGACGGCGTGCCCGACCATGGCGCGTTGCCACATGTCTTTGGTGTCGAGATCCGGCTCTTCCGGTTCCGAGCCGATGGCGGTGGGGTAGACGAGAATCTCCGCGCCCATGAGCGTCATCGCGCGCGCGCACTCCGGAAACCACTGGTCCCAGCAGATGCCCGTGCCGATGCGCCCGAAGCGCGTCTCCCACACTTTGAAGCCCGTGTTACCGGGCCGGAAATAGAACTTCTCCTCGTAGCCGGGACCGTCGGGGATGTGGCTCTTGCGGTAGACGCCGAGGGCTTCGCCGCCGGCGTCCAGCATGACGAGGCTGTTGTAGTAGTGATTGCCGTCGCGCTCGAAGATGGAGATGGGCAGGACGACGCCGAGTTCGCGCGCGAGCCCCCGCATGCGCTCCGTCGCCGGATGCTCCATGGCCGGATGGGCCTCGGCGAAACGGTCCTCCCGTTCCTCCCGGCAGAAGTAAGGGCCTTGGAAGAGTTCCGGCGCCAGAATGACTTGGGCACCCTCCCGCGCGGCGGCGCGCACGAGTCGCTCGACGGTGGCGAGATTCTCCGCCATGTCCTCGCCGAAGGCCGCCTGCAGTGCGCCTACGCGGATCATGCGTTTGGATTTCACAGGTTCACTTTCGCGGCGTGGGGCGGTAACGCAAAGAAAATCCTTCCGCTCTTGAGATGCGATGCCCCGAATCCACTTGCACGGCTGTCCGGTCCGTCCAGAATCGGTTTCCGACGATGGATCCCGCCAGCATCAACACCGTGACGATGGCCTTTGCCGCCGGCATTGTGACAAGCCTCCACTGCGTCGGCATGTGCGGGCCCTTCGCCTGCGTCCTGCAACCCAAACCGGGGAGCGGTGAGGGTGCGCTCACACGGCTGACAGCCTACCATGCCTCGCGGGTTGTCGCTTACGGTGTTATCGGGGCGGTCCTAGGCGGACTGGGGCAGATTGTTTTGGATCGCGTAAACGAGTCCGTCTTTCTCTATCTGCCTTGGCTCCTCGTGGTCTTTTTTATCGGTATCGCATTTCGTGTCGACCGATGGCTACCCAAGCCGAAAAGGCTTACGCGCGCGGTCTTCCGGATCGGAGCTAGATTTCAGCGCGCGCCCGGATGGATTAGCGGGGGTGTCCTCGGCTCTTGCACACCCTTTCTGCCCTGCGGCCCGCTCTACATGGTCTTCGGCCTCGCCCTTGTTATGGGATCGCCCGTTAAGGGCGCTGAGTTCCTCGTCGCTTTCGGATTGGGGACGTTGCCCCTGCTCTTTTTTGCACAGAGCCAATACGGACGAATCTCGCGCAAGCTATCCCCCCTCTGGATGGGGCGGATGCAGCGCGGCGTCGCTCTCGGCATGGCCCTCATGGTGGCGTGGCGGCTTGGATTGGCGACGGGCGGATCGGGGCTGGAAGTGAACTGTCCGCTCTGCCCCGGCAGTTGAAGTGATGTCGGTGTCGACGGTTGAGACGGCGCTGGATTGCCGCCACTGCGGAACGCTCTTCCACCCCCGCAATGAGACGGAGGTGTTTTGCTGCACAGGCTGTGCCTTTGTCCACGGACTCATTCAGGACCGGGGTTTGGATAAGTTTTACGACTTACGCGACCGCCCCGTTGCCCCCGTGCAGGCTAACCTCTTGCAGCAAAGGGATGATTCGTGGCTCGACAAGGTGGCGGAACAGGCGCGGGAGGATTCCGACCCCGAGCCGATGGTGCGGTTCGATTTACAGGGCATTTCCTGTGTGGGCTGCGTCTGGCTGATCGAGAAGCTCTTCGAAGAGCAGCCCGGCGCACTCCATATCGATATCCACGCGCAGTTGGGAACCGTCCGTTTACGGGTCCGCGCGGAGACTTTCGATTTTCATAAGTTTGCCGCCGAGTTGCGGAATTTTGGGTACATCCTCGGTCCGCCGGGGACGCGGCGTTCAGGTGAAGAGAGCGACCGGTTGCTCACGCGGGTGGGTGTCTGCGCGACACTCGCGCTCAACACGATGCTCTTTACGCTTCCCGGTTACCTCGGCATGGAGGAGGACTTCGCCTACGCCGGGCTGTTCCGTCTGCTCACGCTCCTTTTTGCCACGCTTTCCTTCGCCGTCGGCGGCAGCTATTTTATCAAACGTGCGTGGGAGGGTACGCGGCGCGGCGTAATCCATATCGACTTGCCCATCGCTCTCGGGGTTTCGGCGGCATACGCCGGCTCTTTTCTCGGTTGGCTGTGGGGCGAGGAGCGTTTTGTGTATTTTGATTTTGTCGCTGTCTTCACATTTCTGATGCTGATCGGTCGGTGGGTGCAGGAGGTTGTCCTTGAGCGTAACCGGAACCAACTCCTCGGTCTCAATCCGCACACCGAGCGGGTCGAGCGTCGCAAAAGCGCCGACGGTTCGCCGCCGGGCGAGGTGAGCGCGCGCGAGTTGCGGCCCGGCGATCTCTTCGCCGTTCCGCCGGGGCGCGCCGTTCCCGTCGGAGGGCGGGTGCGATTGCCCGAAGCGTCGCTCAGCCTTGAATGGATCAGCGGCGAAGCTGAAGCCCGCACCTTTCGCTTTGGCGACGCTTTGCCCTCCGGAGCGATCAATCTCGGGGCCGTGCCGCTCTTGTGCGAAGCGGAGGAGGGGTGGGAGGATTCGCTGCTCGGCAAGCTCGTTGATAGCTCGCTTGAGGGTACCCGGTTTTCCGGACTGGAACGCCTGCTCAAATGGTATATCGCCATCGTTGTTGTCGTCGCTGCGGCGGGCTACTTGTGGTGGGGACTTGCCGCAGGGGACTGGGTGGCGGCCCTTCAGGTGCTTATTTCCGTGCTTGTTGTCTCCTGTCCGTGCGCGCTCGGCGTGGCCTATCCGCTCACCAACGAAATGGCTACGGTGCGCCTGCGGCGGGTGGGGCTTTTTGTCCGTAACGACACGGTTTGGGCACGCATCAAGCGGCTCCGCCGGATCGTTTTCGACAAGACGGGCACGCTAACCCTCGAGAATCCTGTGCTCGCCAATCCGGAGGCACTGGATGCACTCGCGACTGAAGAGCGAAGAATGCTTTGGCGCATGGTACGCAACAGCCTGCACCCGGTGAGCCGTTCTTTGCGCGAGGCGTTGCTCGCCGATCCGGAGATTCGCCGGGAAGTCGGCGGCGGCACTGCGGAGGAACTGCCCGGGCGGGGTTTGCGCCTGCAGGAGGATGGGGTCGAGTGGCGGATGGGTCGACCGGAGTGGGCGGATCCCGACAGACAGGCGGATGGGAGTGATGCTGTCTTTGCACGTGGCGGCGAGGTGTTGGCCGCGCTGCGGTTCACCGAGGCACCCCGTCCCGGCGCGGTGGAAGATATCGGATTCTTCCGCCGCATGGGCATGCGCCTCTTCATCCTCAGCGGCGACCGCTCCGGTAAGGTCGGCTCCATGCTCCGGGCACTCGGCATGCGCGAAGACGAAGGCTGCGGCGAACTTTCTCCCGATGAGAAAGCCGCATGGCTGCGCCGCAACGCTCCGGAAGAAACCCTCTTTGTCGGGGACGGGGCGAACGACAGCCTCGCCTTTAATGTCGCCGCGTGTACGGGCACCCCCGTTGCGGATAGCCCATTGCTTCGCGACAAGGCCGATTTCTATTTTGTCGGACGCAGTCTCCGCGCCCTGCGTGCGCTCTTCCGTGTGAGCGTTCTGCGACACCGCGCGGCGCGAACCGTTTTCCTCTTCGCTATAGCCTATAACATTGCGGTCGTTCTCGTGGCCCTTGCCGGAAAAATGCATCCGCTTCTTGCCGCTATCCTCATGCCGCTTTCTTCACTCGCCACCTTGGCCATTGTGCGGTGGATCTTCGGCCGGATCAGAGCCGACGGTTGAGGGCTCTTACAGCCAAAACCGCATCACTCAGCCGTCATCCGCCGCCTCCACCCCGAAGGCCGCTCGCCGGTTGGCCACCGCGAGGTCCAAGTCGCCCGCGCACTCCACCGGCACAGGCACGGGCGGGCGCTTCATGCCGCGCAGAACCGCCGCGCCTTCCCCCTCTT
>SKLD01000363.1 GCA_007123395.1 Opitutales bacterium | reverse complement strand
GAGCTGGAGTCGACCCTCCGCGCGCGCGACGAGGAAAAAGCCCGCCTCGAAGCCACCGCGCAGACCTCAGCGGACGCCCTCGAACAGGCTCGCCTCGAGACCCGCCGCCTCGACAACACCCTCACCGAGGAGCGGACACGCCGCGAGGCCGAGGCGAGAGCCGCCGAGGAGCGCATCTCCGAACTGCAGAAACTCCGCGAGCGCCTCGAAAACACCTTCAAAGCACTCTCCTCCGAAGCCCTCCGGCAAAACAACACCGCCTTTCTCGAACTCGCCCGCGAAAGCTTCGGCAAGCTGCGAACCGAATCCACCGGCGAACTCGAAAAGCGCAAACAAGCCATCCAGGAACTTGTCGACCCCCTCCGCAAATCGCTCGAAGGCGTCTCCGAGCGCATTCGCGAAATCGAGAAAGCGCGCGAAGGCGCCTACGAGGGACTGCGCGAGCAAGTGCGCGGTCTCCTCCAAACCCAAGGCCAGCTCCAGCGAGAGACCGGCAACCTCGTGCAGGCCCTCCGCACCCCCAACGTCCGCGGCCGATGGGGGGAAATGCACCTCCAGCGCACCGTCGAGTTCGCCGGCATGGTCGAGCATATTGATTTCATCGGCCAGGCCTCCGCCACCGGCGACGACGGCACCCTCCGCCCCGACATGATCATCCGCCTCCCCGGCGGCAAGAACATCGTCGTCGATGCGAAGGCACCCCTCGAAGCCTACCTACGCGCCGTCGAAACCGAAGACGCCGCCACCAAAGAAGAAGCCCTCGCCCACCACGCCCGCCAGATCCGCGACCACATCCGCAAGCTCGCCGCCAAAAAATACTGGCAGCAGTTCTCCCCCACGCCCGAACTCGTCGTCCTCTTTCTCCCCGGCGAGGCCTTCTTCAGCGCCGCCCTTCAAAAGGAACCCGCCCTCATCGAAGCCGGCGCGCGGGACAACGTCCTCGTCGCCACCCCCACCACCCTCATCGCCCTCCTGCGCGCCATCGCCTTCGGCTGGCGGCAGGAACGCATCGCTGAAGAAGCCGAAGCCATCGCGCGCCTCGGCGGCGAACTCCACGAGCGCATCGGCACCCTCGGCGGGCACTTCCAGAACCTCGCCAACGCCCTCAACCGCAGCGTCAGCACCTTCAACCAAGCCATGCGCTCCCTCGATACCCGCGTCCTCGTCACCGCCCGCCGCTTCGAGTCCATGGGCGGCCTCCGCACCAAAGCCCTCCCCGACGCCCCCCTCATCCACGAACAAGCCGAGCCCTCCGCCAACCTCGAACCCCCCGAAAACAAGTAGCCCCGGCCAACCACGACCTCCCTGCGTCAAGCATTATATCGCTGAGCTGAATTTGTTGCGATATATTTAACTCTGAGCTATTTTATATACTGAAAATAAATAAATTGCTATTTATTGGCAGGCTAGTCGCCTGCGCCTGTTAAGGTCGTCGCTGAATTCAATCCATTGAAATATCATTTAACATTCGGCTCGACAGGGAACAGGCGGGCGCGGAGGGTCGGTTATGCGGCTGTTTCTGGGGATCGACGGGGGCGGGAGTCACACGCGCGCGTGGCTGGCAGATGAGGCGGGCACCTGCCTCGGAGTGGGATCGGCACCAGGATCGAATCCGGTCGACCCCTCCATCGGGCTGTCGGGGGCGCGAGCGGCCATTGAGGCAGCGGTAGAAAAGGCCTTCGCGAACGCAGGGTTGGAGCTGCGACCGACGGAGGCGGCTTTTCTCGGTATTGCGGGCGTGTGGGAGGAGCGGGTAGAAGAGACCTTGGCAGGGGTATTCGCCGGACTGGCACTCGCGCCGGAGAACCGCACGGGGATCGGTCACGATCTGCTCATTGCCCACGAAGGTGCCTTGGCGGGCGGTGCCGGAATCGTTGTCATTGCGGGAACAGGATCATCCTGCTACGCGCGCAACGCGGATGGCGACACCGTTCGGACCGGCGGGCACGGGTGGTTTGTCGACGATGCGGGAAGCGGATTTGCCCTCGGCCGGGACGCGCTCGCCGCCGTCGCCCGCGCCGGTGATGGGCGCGCACCGGAAACCAGCTTGACGGTCGCGTTGACCGACCGGCTTGGCGCCGAAGGCCTCCGCACGCTCATCCGCACGGGGGTTCCGCGTCGGGATGTCGCCGCGCTCGCGACCACTGTCATCGAGCAAGCCGAAGGCGGCGACGCGGTGGCCGCCACGATTCTCGACCGGGGCGCGGAAGAGGTGGCTCTCCTCGTCCGCGCGGCGGCGACGAGGATTCCTCTTCCCTCGCCCTGCCCCGTCGCCCTCTGCGGCGGGCTCTTCGACTGTCCCGCCGTCCGCAACCGAGTGCTCGCGGCCCTGCAACGCGAGTGCCCCGCCGCGAATCCAATGCCGCCGCGCTTCCCGCCCGTCGCCGGAGCCGTCCTTCTCGCCCTCCGCCTCGCGGGGAACTCCCCAAGCGAAGCACACCTAACCCGCCTCGCGGCTGCCGCCCAACTTCACTCCCGGTAAAACAAACTCGAAACGGCACAGCCCACACCCCGCAAACCATGGAAAACCAAGCAGTAGATATCTCAGTAGATATCTCAGAGATAAAAAATTTGGCAGCATAAGTGATGAGTGATTTTATATTTATCGCTTGCTCGCCGGAAAGAATCGACGGGATACCATACAACGAAGCGGTGAAATGAGATTCTGCCTCTATTCGTCGAAGCGGCTGAAGCGGATTCTTGATCCATGTGGTGTCAACGAAAAGGCAACTAAAATCTCGGAGATATAAAAATTTTCGAAAGAGAGACTATAGGTGAACATTAATTGGTGTTCCTGTTTATCATTTTTCTGTCGGAGTGGTGAAAGGATTTGTGACTGCGGCGGAGGTTCGGGGAGGGCGACAGCGAACACGGCCGGTCGGGGGGAGGCTGTGGCGCCCGCAGGCGACGAGACGCGCATCAAGCGGGTCAGCATTTACAGTTCGCAGGTATAGACCTGCGTGGCAGCGCGGCCCGATTTCACAGATCGGTGAACCGCTTTGGGACTGAACCGCCTCGGGCTCGCAGTGCGGCTTATGCGGAAGCCACCGGAAATCAGTGGGCGCTGATGCCGCGGTAGAGGTTCATGACGCGTTCGCTTTGCTCGCGCCGCACTTGTTCAAGGGTGAGGCGAGGAATCTTGTATTCAGCGGCGTCGCCGGGGGTGTTCTCGCAATGGCGGCGGATGACGGCGTAGAGAAACTTGAAGGCGTCGCGCGGTTGATGCATCTGATCGAGGGCATCGACGAGGTCGTTGTGGTCGACGTCGTCGGTAAAGATGTCTTTCAGTTCTTCGACGGGTACGCCGGAACCGCCCTCGGTCTGGCAATGGCGGAAGCGGCGGCTGCAAAGATCGTAGAGAGTGGCGCCGGTCCAGCGGAGCGGGTTGACGAGATTCTGCTTGTCGAGGCGCGCCTGCCGCTGGAAGGCGGTGTCCTCACGCTCGACTTGGTGCCCAAGTTCGATGGGCAGGAGCAATTTCACAGCGACGCGCTCCTGCTGGAGGAACTTGTTGTTGAGGAGCGGCCAGACAAGTTTGCGCATGCGCTCGACATCGCTGTTGATGAGGACGGGTTCGTCGACGCGGTCGATAAGAACGAAGAGCGAGTCGTAGCCCATGGCGCCAAGAATGCGCAACAGCCGCTGCGTCGCCTCGTAGCGCTTGTCTTGATCTTCTTTGTCAGGGAGCAAGGCGAGCGTGCCGGGGTTTTCCGGGAGGTTCCAAAATGCACGAGAGAGAGCCTTGCGGGAATGGCTGACGGAACGGATGGCGTCGCGCACGCGTCCCGCGCGGAACCATCGGCGGAGGCACCCGGACACCCATGCGGCCCCGAGGAGGACAAAGCCGAGCGCTCCCGCCACAGTGGTGATTATCCACTCGAAGGCGGCGGAGTCGGTGAAGCGCCATACCACCGCACCGACCAGACCAGCAAGGCCGAAGAGAAGGGCGGCGACACCCAATCCCGTGCGGTCGAGCACGGGCCGAACGCGGAGGAGGCGCAGGAGACGGAACCACCGCGTGCCGTCGTCGCCGTGGGCGGGCTGGTCGTATAGCAAAGCGAAGAGCGCGAGGTCGAGACGCTTTTCGCGGCTCATCTTCCTGAGCGCTTTGCGGTCCGCCTTGCGGCGACGCTTTTCCTCGGCGTCGTCGGTGTCCTCACCCAGTATCCAGTCGAGGAGGTCCGTGACAGCGAGGCCGAGGATGGCGTCCTGATGATCGGAAAGGGTAATATGGTCGAGGCAGTCGGCGGGATCCTTGAGGGACAGGTTGTGCGAGAGCCGGTCGAGCACGGGGTTGAGGTCGTCGTAGCGCACGATCCACGCCCGCCCGGCGGATTGCTCTTTGTTGAAGGTACGCAACCGCTGCTCGATCATGAGGCGCATAGCGGTTTTACCGCTGCCCTTTTCTCCGAAGACAATGGAGGTGCTCGGATTGCGCGGCGAACCTTCGATCTTTTCAAAGTCCGGGTGAGTGACCGTCGCCTCGAGGGTACGGGCATAGACCGCGTCGTTCCGTGCCTCTTCGGCGAGGAAAGGGTTTTCACTCAAGTGCCAGTGTGCGAAGAAGTCTTTTAGATCCATGGTGGCGGGAAACTACGCCGTCCCCCTCCGGGGGCCGGACGATTGGCAACGGGCGAAACTCCCGGCACTCCGGGCGGGCCGCGGTGATCCTCAGGCAGGACGGCTCTCATCCGGCGGTTCCGCGCCAGAGCCCTCCTTCTCGCTTTCATCACCTTTGATCGGATCATCCGCATCTTCAGCATCATCCAACTCCGCTGGAGCGGAGTCGAGACTTCGTTTGTCGCCGACGAAGCGCTCGTGGAGTCCGTTTACTTCGCCGCGAAGTTTCTCTGACGCAGAGCCAAGACCGTCGAGCGCATCGAGCGCGGAGCGCTGCGCCTGGTAGCGTCGCCGAAGATCCGAGGCCATTTTCTGCAACTCGTTCGACTTGCGGTCGAGGCGCTCGGCGAGACGCTTTTTGAAAAACGCCGCGTAGGTATCCAACACGCTCTCCAGTTCCTTCACGACGCTGTCTTCGAACGCCTCACCGGCATACCTCTCGATGGATTCGGCGAGGTAATCGCGCCCCGCCTCACCCAGACGCTTGGCTTTGACACCTGCGGAAATGGGCTGATCCGAAGGGGACGATTCGCCAAGGAGGCGCCGCCGCACGGCGGCGGGCGAACGGAAGAGTATCCAGTCAAGAAACGTACGCCGCACAGGCAGTTCTGCCTCCACCGCGACGGGGTCGGATAGCCGGGGAGATTCCTCGAGCCGTTTCTTTGCCTCGGGTTCGAACGCAGGGTAGATGTCGTCGAGAGACAACCCGAGATCGCGGAGGCAATGGAGGATCTCCGAATTCAAGTGCAGCCCGGCATCCTTCTCCCGCGCGCTTTCGTCGATCAAGCGCGCACCCTTGCTGCGAGCGCCCGAGCACGCCTCCGCGATCCGCGAACGGCTGCGTTCGACAAGCAACTTGCCGAGACTCTCATCCGTCTCATACCACTGATCGACCGCGCCGCGCAGGCTCGCCTTGAGGCCGGGGAGAACGGATAAGGCCTGCTCCTTCACGCGTTCGCGCAGACCGCCGAGCATTTCTTCCAACGGGTGGTCCCACTTGTCCTCGCCAAGAAAGCGCACGGCATGAAGCTGACTCTCCTTCTCGTCCGACGCTTTCTTGAGATCCTTAATACGGTTGCGCAAGTCCATGACCGCCTGCGACCCCGCCTGTTCTTCCGTCTCGTCGAGCACGGACCGAGCCTGCCGGAGGCTGTCGGACATGAACTCGATGATGTAGTCGCTGCTGTTGAGGTAATCGGTGAGGTCGTCGACAAACGCATCGAACCCCAACTGCACTTCCGTCTCGGGACGGGCGATTTCACCGACGGTTTCCGGTTCGCCGTCCGGTGTGGACTGCTCCGTCGCATCGGCTTCCTCCGCCGCTTCCGCAAGGGGATCTAAATCCAGCTCGCCCTCGGCGCGCTCCTCCGGCGGGGTCTCCTTCGCGTCCGCCGCGTCCACGCTGTGCGTTTCCGTTTCCGCCGGGCCCCCGCCCTCCTTCGACTCACGCAGGCGCCGCTCCGCTGTGCGCAGAAGGTCGATCAGGTAAATTCGTAAACGCCCGCTCTCGATAGCGGACCGTATTTGCGCGCTCACGGTAAAGGTTTCAAACGCCTCGACGATCTTCCGCGGATCCTTCGTCTCGAGCGCAGGCTCCAGTTCCCCCGTCGGACTGAGATCCTTCTTTGACGAATCGATATTTACGACAAGGAAGACCCGCGAAAAGACGTTAAGGAGATCCGCGAATTCGGTGAACACCTGCTCAAAGAATAAGTTGTCGGTCTTGACCACAAAAACGGCGCACGCGGCTGTGTCACGAAAATCGCGCGTCAGCTGCCCGTAGTTATATTTCATCTTGGTGTAGAGACCGGGCGTATCGACGAGGATAGTGCCCGACTCGCGGAGGGCCGGTGCCGGAAGGGTGAAATCGATGCGCCGAACGGCCTCTTCATAATCCTGCGCGGGGTTGAAGACGCGCCCGTCTTCGTCGGCCTTGCGGATCTCGCGGGCAAGAAGTTCGTGTGCCTCCTCCACGGTCTTCTGGAGTTCCGTACCAGAGTTAAAAGACATCCGCTCCCCGTTGAAGCGGGTGAGGGCAAACTTCCGCTCCTGCCCCTCGTGTACATACACAAGGCACGGATACGCAGGCAGGCTCGACACCTCACTCACATAGGCACCGCTGATTGCGTTCATGAGCGTGGACTTGCCACTCTTCAAAGGCCCGAAAATGACAAGATACGTGTTTTGCTGCGCCGCCTTGTCCCGCAGGATTTTCAGGCGGTGCTGGTTGTCGAGGAGGGCACTCGACACGCCATTGAGGGAGGGCTCGTCCGGTACTCGCCGGATGGTTTGGATCGCGTCTTCCAGCGCGTCGGCGAAAGGCTCGAGCGTGCCGGAAAAACTCTGGCAGAATTCTGTGAGATCAACGTGGATAGTTTCTTTTAACATGTAGAGGGAGTTAACCTTTGTTGGTGTGTTAGGCGGCGGGTGCCGCAGGATTGGTACCAATGCGGCCCAGCCCGAGACGGTCGCTAAATTGTAAAATACCCCTTAGGCGGAACGATACCGAACCACTGTTAAAGGCCTACGCCAAGCATGTGCCCAATGCAAGGATGGAACGGATTTTTCTTCCGGCGCGGGAGGGAATCAGCGTCTCCAATGGTGGTGCGGCATGAGCCAGCGGGCAATGGCGGGCAACAGGAAAATAGCGCCAAGCATATTGAAGAGAAACATGAACGTGAGCAGAATTCCCATGTCGGCTTGAAACTGAAGGGCCGAAAAAATCCACGTGCTCACACCCACCGCGAGGGTCAGCCCGGTGAAGACCACGGCACTGCCCGTCTGCCGCAGCGCTTCAACGAGGGATTCCTCAAAAAGCAAACCCTGCCGCATAAACTCGCGCAACTTGTAGAAGAGGTAGATACCGTAGTCGACCCCCACCCCTACCCCAAGCGCGACAACAGGCAGCGTGGAAACCTTCAGGCCGATCTCCATCGAGTACATGAGCGCGTAGGCAAGAATGGATACAACTGCGAGCGGCGTAACAATGCAAAACGCCGCCCGCCACGAACGAAAGGCAATGAGGCAGAGGAGAATAACCGCGCTAAAGACATAGAGCAACATGGGAAACTGCGCCGCCGCCACCACCTCGTTCGTCGCACCCATTACGCCCACGTTACCCGTGGCGAGCCGAAAGGCGACATCGTCGGCGTTTTCCGCCTCGCGGAACGCTTTCACTGTCTCGATCACGCCTTCGATAGTCTCCGCTTTGTGATCGCGGAGGAAAATGTAGACCGGCATGACACTGCCGTCTGCATTGAGCAGACCCGTGGCTGTATCGACGGGAGAAATCGCCTGGCCAAGCACAGCTGGATGGCGCGGCAGAATGTGCCACTTCGGATTCCCCTCGTTCCATCCTTGGTTGATCGTTTTCGCGACAATGGGCAGCGACGATACGGACTGTACGCCCGGCGCGTTGCGCGCGTGCCACGAAAGCCGGTCGATCTTCTCCATGATGCGGTAGTCCACACATCCGTTCGGAATCGTCTCACAGATCACCGTTATAACATTAACGCCGACGTCGAAGCGTTCTGTGATGACAGCGCTGTCGCGGTTGTATTGCGATCCGGGCCGCAGCTCCGGCACACCGTGACT
>SKLD01000489.1 GCA_007123395.1 Opitutales bacterium | reverse complement strand
ATCTCCGCCTACAGCGCGGCGGGGATGGGAACCGCAATTTTGAACCTGAATCTGGACACATCGGATCAACCGATATCGACCTCCCGGTTCCGTTCCCTTCCGAAAGCAAACAGCGGTAACTTCGCCAACCGTGCGGTGCTCACTGGTACACACCTCTCCTCATTGGTCTACACGCTGCCAGCGAATCCCGCCAATGAAGCTCTCGAAAAGGGAAGCGGAAGCCGCTCCTGCTGGTGGGAATGGACGGTTCCGACGACCGGCACCTACACAGTCACCACCCATGGCAGCGATACGAACCATAAATACCTGTCTGTTCTTCATGGCCACACGTTCCACGGCATGGAATTCCTGATGCCGGAATCCCCGTATTCTGCCTGGCCCTCGCTAAGCTTTACTGCTGAAGAAGGCATGCGGCTTTTTATTCGCTCTGCCTATTATTCAAGCGGGAGTTCCGGCCACATTCTCCTCACGATCACGGGCGAGGACGACGGAGAGTCGCCCACTATCACAAACTGGATGCACGCCAACGCCCAAGTCGGCGAGGGTTTCTATTTCAGGATCCAAGCGCGCAATCAGCCGGATTCGTATGCGGCCTTTGGTCTGCCGGCGGGACTGACCCTGAACACGGCCACAGGCGAAATCACGGGCCGACCGGAATATGCGGGAACCTTCCCGGTGTCGCTCGTCGCGCGGAAGGGAGCGATGGAGAGCACCGCTGTCCTGCGCCTTACGGTGGCCCCGGTGGCGGCGGCCATGGTCGACGCGATTACGCCGGTGTTTTCCGGATTCGTCTACACTCCGGACATGGGTTGGGTCTTTACGAACTGGAGGATCTACCCGTTTCTCTACGATTTCGAGCGTGAGACATGGCTCTATTTCTACGATGGATCGGCCAATCCACGGAAATTCTGGAATGTTCTTACCGACCAAATGGAAGAAAGGCCATAACCAAACTGCAAGCGGCGATCTCGTTTCCCTGTTAGAGAGTCCGGGAGTGCTTCCCGGGCTCCTCTCTTTTCTCTATATTCCGCACCAGAGACCGCGCCGCCGTTAAGTAATCGTCACATTCGGCGGCGACTTCCTTCGTTGCCAGCGGCGGCGAAAGGCGCATTCTAGGTAACCTAATGGTGAAGGAGACGAAGAAACGGGCACCGCGGAAGGCTGCTTACTTCAACCGGGAGTTGAGCTGGCTGGCCTTCAACCGCCGGGTGCTGGAGCAGGCGGAGGACAAGCGCTTCCCTCTCCTTGAGCGGATGCGCTTCCTTTCTTTCGTGAGTTCCAATCTGGACGAGTTCTTCGAGATCCGGGTGGCGGGGTTGATCCAGCAGGTGGAGGCGGGCCACAACCGTCCGGGAATGGACGGCATCGGTCCCAAGGAACAACTCAGGCGCATTCACTCCGTCACCACTTCGCTCGTGCAAGACAAGTATCGCTGCTGGCACGAACAGATTGTTCCGGCGCTCGCGAAAGAAGGTATCCACTTCAAAACCCGATCCGAATTGACCCGACGGGAGCTGGATTGGCTGCGCCGCCACTTCGAGGAACAAATCCAGCCGGTGCTCACGCCGCTCGCCGTCGATCCGGCGCACCCCTACCCCCAGTTCGCCAACAAGTCGCTCTACATCCTTCTCTGGCTCGACGATCCGGACACCCCGACGGTCGAGCGGATGCTCGCATTCATTCCTGTGCCGCGGATACTCTCGCGTGTCGTGCGCATTCCGGGAAACCGGCGCGTGGCGGACAGCTACATCTTCCTGAGCGATGTCTTGAAAATCTTCGCGCCAAAGTTGTTTCCCGGATACAAAATCCACTCCGTGCATGCCTTCCGCGTGACACGCAACAGCGACCTTTACATCGACGAGGAGGAGGTGGAAAACCTTCTCCTCACGATCGAGGAGGAACTCTATAACATGCGCAAAGGCGCGGCCGTTCGCCTTGAAATTGAAGAAGGCATCACGGAGACGTTGCTCGACGAGTTGCTGTTGGCGATCCGCCTGCCCAAGCAACATGTCTTTCGTATCAACGGACCGGTCAATCTCATGCGGTTAACCAGCGTTTACGACATGATCGACCGCCCCGACCTAAAGTTCCCCGCCTTTCATCCGTATTATCCCGAGGAACTGCGGGCACCGCGGTTTGTCTACGACGCGATACGCGAAAGCGATTTCCTGCTACATCATCCATACGACGCCTACGACCCGGTGGTCGACTTTGTGCGGCACGCGGCGGCGGATGCAAAGGTGCTGGCCATCAAGATCACGCTCTACCGCACAAGCTCGGATTCGCCCATCGTCCAAGCGCTTGTCGACGCTGCCCGCAACAACAAGCAGGTCACTGTCCTTATCGAGCTGAAGGCACGCTTCGACGAGGCCGCCAACATCAACTGGGCGAAACAGCTTGAGGAAAACGGCGTCCATGTGGTCTACGGCTTTGTGGGCCTGAAGACCCACTGCAAGTGCTGCCTCGTCGTCCGGCGCGAGGAAGGCGTCCTGCGGCGCTACGCGCATCTGGGCACGGGCAACTACCACACGAAGACAGCGCGCCAATACACCGACCTCAGCCTCCTGACCTGCCGCGAGGACATCACAGAGGAAGTATCAGAGGTTTTCAATACACTCACAGGATTTGCCAAGTCGCCAAGCTTTCAGAAGCTGCTTGTCGCTCCCTACACCCTGCACAACCGAATGAATGAGATGATCTCGCGGGAGGCGCGTAACGCGCGGAAGGGAAAGCGGGCGAGAATCCTCGTCAAATGCAACAGCCTGATCGATAAAGAGACTATCGACAATCTCTACGCCGCCTCGCGTGCGGGCGTGCAGATCGATCTGTTCATCCGCGGTATCTGCGGCCTCGTCCCCGGCATAAAGGGCATGAGCGAGAATATCCGCGTGCGCAGCATCCTCGGAAGATATTTGGAGCACTCCCGCATATACTACTTTGAGAACAGCGGCGGCGAGCACCCGCTCGTCTGGGTGGGCAGTGCCGACTGGATGGCACGCAACTTCTACCGCCGCATTGAAGTGATCTTCCCCATCGAAAACGACACACTGCGCGAACGGGTGATCCACGACATTCTCGCCCCCTACCAGCGCGACACGGCGGCGGCGAAGCAACTGCGCCCCAACGGAAGCTACCGCCCGGTGAGCACAGGCCGTGAAGATGAGCCGTTTTCGGTGCAGGAATTTTTCCTCGAAGACGCAAAGGAAAAAATCCGCCGCATCATCGAGGAAAAGCAGGAATCCGCGGAATTGAGCCCCGAGGCGGGCGGCTGACGAGACGGAACGGCCACCTGCGCGTGCCGCTCACGGCTTGTCAAAAAACCAATCGAAGAGACCTTGGTTCACTTGCACTTCGGTGACCTCCTGCGTCTGCACCAGCTCACCGCCGCGGTATGTGTCCACGCGGTGGGGGAAGACAAAACCGTCGACGGCGGCGTGACCCGACATAACGGACTCCTCCTCAATCCACTCGCCCTCCACTTGAACAGTGGAGATGCGTCCCAACTCGTAAAAGGTCTCCGCATCGAGAAAGAAGCGGATGATGCCTCCATCCACGTTCTCGCCGACGATCTCATAGGCATCCCTGCCGTGGTACTCTGTTTTTCCGGCGTAGCGGAGGGTCAGTCCCTTTTCCCCGGGCTCGTAGAGGTCGCTCGTCGCCCATGCGTTGCGCATCAACTCGGGCAGTTCCTCCGGATCCCGCTGCGTCGCATCAACAAGCTCGCCGCTAAACTTTCGCGCTTCCCATGCGGTCCTGCCGTTGAAAGCCTGGATCACGCGCACACCGCGCCGGTTGATGGAAAAACGCACTTGGTTGGGCGCTTTTTTGACAAGGGAAAATTCCAGGCGCGTATCATCGGGGAGAATGTAGAAGCCGCCCACATGGTAGCTCCCGAGGCGGTCAAGCCCGAGTTCACTCGAAACCGCGTCGTAATAGCGGGCGAGAACTTCGTTGAGCGCCCGCTCTTCGTCCATCTCGTCAATCTCCATCTCGTCGCCATAGACAACGGGAGGGGCTTGGTCCGCGAGAGTGCGCGCCTGCCAGCGCAAGAGGCTCACGAAGACGGCGGCGACGAGGAGAACGCCAAGCAACGCGCCACCCACACCAAAGATGATGCGGCGACGCCGACGACCGCGGCGGGAGGAACGGACTTTAGGTTTCATTGATTTCAGTTTGGGGGCTGTCAGGGGAAACAGGAGCCCCGCCCGAATGGACGGAACACCGCTACCATCCGACTAAATTTTGCCCCCGTCCCGCAAGCGTAATCAGGCGGAGATTGTCGCCCGCCGTTCCGTAGCTGTCACCGGATCGTGCCCGCGCAAACGGTTGCAGGCGTCGACATGGACCAGCTTGGGCTCGTGCCGCGCCACCTCGGCCTCCTCGTAATCCGCGTAGGAGGCGATGATGACGAGATCACCGGGCTGCACGAGCCGCGCCGCCGCGCCGTTAAGGCAGATCTCACCCGGTCCGCCCTCGATGACGTAGGTGGCAAACCGCTCTCCATTGTTGAGGTTGTAGATCTCCACCCGTTCGAAGGGCACCATGTCCGCCGCCCGGTAGAGAACCGGATCGATGGAAACCGAGCCTTCGTACTGGAGATTGGCGTCCGTCACCGTGGCACGGTGTATTTTTGATTTCAGCAGCGTTCGTCTCATAGTCTGATTCCTTTTGCCGCGCCGGAACGCGGAAATTCGTTGTTTAAATCGATAGCGCGGAGCAGGCCGCGCAAAACGAGATCCGGAACAATCCTGTCGAAAATCCCGAAATCCTCATAAAGCGGCGCAAAACCGCCGGTTCCCACTACCATGGGATGCACACCCCCGTAGGCTTCTTCCGCCAGACGCGCAATCAATTCGCGCAAAGTGCCGAGATGCCCGAAGAAGAGACCGCTCTGGATGTTCTCGATCGTCGTGCGGCCGAGAGCGTTGGCCGGTTGGCGGATATCGACAAGCGGGAGCTTTGCCGTACCGCGGCCGAGCGCGCGCATGGAGAGGCCGAGCCCCGCCACGATTGCCCCGCCGAGGTATTCGCGCGCCGCCGTCACGACGCACAGTGTCGTGGCGGTGCCGGTGTCGACAATGATGAGGTCACGACCGGGAAAGCGATCAACAGCGGCGATGGCATTGGCAATACGGTCCGCCCCGACCTCCGAGGGCTCCTTCACACGGAGCTTCAGCCCCGTCCGCACACCCGCTTGCAGGACCAGCGGTTCGATGCCCAAATGCACGCGCACCGCACCGGACACCGGACTGATCGCATCGGGCACGACGGAGGCAACCGCAACGGCATCGATATCGGCCGGGTCCACCCCCTTCAGCCGGAGCAACTGCACGAGAAATACGGCAAACTCATCAACCGTGGGCCGGGTTTGATTCGACTTGCGGAACTCCGCGATGAGTTCCTCCCCTCGGAAGACACCGCCGTAGATGTCAGTGTTGCCGATATCAAAGCAAAGGCGCAGGCTCATGAAACGGCTCCCTTCAGAGGATGTGAGGCGGCTGCAGCGGATGTCGCCGCGAGTGGGATATTGTCGATGAGGCGCACGCCCTCCAGCTCGACGGCAGCAAGGCGGCGGGATCCGGCATCCTCCACATACTGCACGGAGAATCCGGCGGCCGCGAGGCGTTCCCTTGCTTCCAACGCCGTCGACGACTCTGCAAGGGCGCGGTGAAACTCGGGGGCAAGGTCGCGTCCCGCCGCCGAGAGACGACGGTTGCGGCTGCTCATGGCGAGGCCGTCCGCCTCGCGTATCGTCGGGCAGGCAATCACCTCAAGCGGCAGAAAAAAGGCATCCGCCATACCGCGGACAAGATCGAGCTGTTGCCAGTCCTTCTCGCCAAAATAGGCGCGGTGGGGAGCGACAATTTGAAGGAGTTTCATAACAACCGTGAGAACGCCGTCAAAATGGCCCGGCCTATGGGCTCCTTCAAGGGCGGAGGAATGCTCGTTTTCCGTCACACGATAGCGGTAACGGTCCGGGTAGAGCGTCTCGAATGAGGGCGTGAAGACCGCGTCCATGCCCGTCTCCCGCGCCATCGCGAGGTCCTCCTGCAAAGTCATCGGATAGCTGCGGCAATCCTCCGGATCGTTGAATTGGGTGGGGTTGACGAACACACTGGCAACGGCTGAGGCACAATCGGCGCGGGCCCGCTCCATGAGGCTGCGGTGCCCCGCGTGGAGCGCGCCCATCGTCGGCACAAACCCAAGCGGATCGACCGCCTCGGCGCGCCACTGCCGGAACGCCTCCACGGTGGACAAGACCTTCATGCAAAGCTCTCCCGCTCATTGGGAAATTCACCGGAGCGCACCGCCTCCGCATACGTGTCGACAGCACCCGTGACTGCCCCAGATCCATCAAGGAACGTGCGCAGAAAGCGCGGCTTGAAGCCGGGATTCATACCCAGCATGTCATGTAAAACGAGGATCTGGCCGTCGCAACCCGGCCCCGAGCCAATCCCGATGGTCGGGATACGCAGGTCGCGGGAAATCCGCTCCGCCAGAGCAGCGGGAACGCACTCGAGCACAAGCGCGAAACAGCCGGCCGCTTCCAAAGCACGCGAATCCTCAAAGATCTGCTCGGCGGCGGCATCGTCGCGGCCTTGAACCCGGTAGCCCCCGAGTTGGTGAACCGACTGCGGAGTCAGGCCGAGGTGCCCCATCACCGGAAAACCGCTCTCCACGATGTGTGCGACGGTATCGAGGTGCCCGCGTGCCCCTTCGATTTTCACTGCGGAGGCCCCGGCCTTAGCCAGCACATCCACCGTCTCCATCGCCCGCTCCGGTCCAAGCCGATGCAACGGAAACGGCATATCGGCGACGACAAATGCCTCCGGATCACCACGGCGCACAGCCGCCGTGTGCAGCCGCATCATCTCAAGATCCGCGTGCACGGTGGAGGGATGCCCGTGCATCACCATCGAAACGCTGTCACCGACGAGCAGAGCGTCGACTGAACTGCGGGCGAGCAAGCGCGCGCTCCATGCATCGTAGCAAGTGACCATGGAGAGCCGAACGCCCTCGTCTTTCATCCGCTGAAAGTCGTTCAGCGTGCGCACCCGGCCACGGGGCCGCGCTTTTGCTTTCGCCGTCCCGCCCGCGGAATACGGAGCCGGTTCAGCGTTTTCCGGTACCTGTCGCATCGATCAAGTCCTTTGCTTAAAACAAGATTGCTATCACTCAAGGTGGTCGCGAACCGTTCACGCCACCCTCTCACAGACGCACATTTCGAAGTGCCGTTCAACTGCAAACTAAATCAAGCGCCGCACACCCACACCGGATCCCCCAATACCAGTCTCCGCCACACCGAACGCGGCGAAGGCCGCATCAGCGATTCAACGAAACCGCCGCCTTCCCAGCCCGAAGCCCGCGGCACCTTCGCTGCAGGCTCCACGGTCATAAGGGAGACAGGGAGACCTGCGCCGGCTTCAACTGCTCCCTCTGTAACCGCATCCTACAGCATCACAAGTGCCTCTCCGCTACGCAACAATGGGGTGTGCGCCTGTGTCATTGGCAACAAGGCGGAATGCAGTGATACTGTACATTATTTTATAGATTATCTTACAGCTCTCTCTTGAAAATTTCAATGTTCTCTGAGAAAATTTGTTGCGGTGGGCGGAGGGTGGCGGGGCCTCCCTACCGGAGTTGACACTGTATGTCATCCCACAGTCCCCGGAAGGCGCGGGCGGCGACCGAGCGCTTGTCGTAGACAAAGAGTGGCGCCCGCTCCGGACCCATTCGTTCGACGGCAGCGGACATTGGAATGACCGACGGAAAAAACCGCGGATCGCTGTCGAGCGTTTCGCGGATGGTGGCGGCATGGAGTTTCTTCCGCCGCTCTGCCATCGAGAAGAACGCGCGCAATCCGTCGCGCGGCAGCTTTTCTTTGCGCAGAAAACGGTCGAGCTGATCCCATGTGCGCAAGGAAAGCGTTGTGGGGATGACCGGACACAGCAGTAGATCCGCCGCCTCGATAATGTTCTCGGAGAGCAGAGTGATGTTGGGCGGCGCGTCGATGACCACAAGTTCGTAAGCCCCGGTGAGGCTGTGCAGCGATTCGGCAAGGCGTCTACGGGACCGTTTGCGGGCATCGAGTTTGAGGTCAAGATTACGGAAGCCCATCTTTGCGGGCAGAAGATCGAGGCCCGGAAAATTCGATTCACGGATCTGCCGGTCGAGTGCTTTGCCGCCTTGAATGAGCCGCTTGGACCCATGGCGCTTCGGTGCCCGTACCCGCAGGTAGTACGTCGCGGCGGCCTGCGGATCAAGATCGCAGAGCAGCGTGCGCGTGCCCTCCGACGCCGCAAGGTAGGCGAGATTCACGGCGGCGGCGGTCTTTCCCACGCCGCCCTTGATGTTGTAGAGCGCAATGACTTTCATTTCGATCCGTCCTTTCCGCCGAAGAGCGCCTTCGCACGCGCCCGCACGGAAGGATTATCGAGGCGCGTAAAGGCCCGCCCGAACTTCGCGCGTTCGGCATTGCGCGCGCGCCCCAACTCGGAAAGGAGGCCGCCGAGCGAAGCCGCCAGCTCCGTCGATGTGCCCGATTTTGCCTCCGCCGCCTCGAGGCGGCGGCGCACCCACGCCTCCTGATTGCAGAGATCGTTGAAGCGCCCGAGAATATTCTGGAGTCTGCGGAACCGTTTCACGAACGACGCTGTCTCCGGCGCGGGCAAAAGACTGCCGAAAAACTCGAGCAGGTAGCGGAGCTTCTTCACTTGGAGACGCAGTTTGTGCAGAGCAGTGTCGGGCGTTTTCGCGCCGATGGCCCGTCCGTCTTTGAGAATACGGCGGAACCGCTTGCGTAAGAGCCGTTTTCCGAGCGCCTCGGCAGGGTCTTGCGCAAGCGGCGCGGAAGACTCCCCCGGAGACTCCAGAAAAGCGCGCCAATCGCGCAGGATCTGCGCGGTCGCGGGGCGCTCCAGGAAAGTGAGGCACCGGCGGAGGGCACGTGCCCTCTCCCCCTCCAACTGCCGAAACAACCCGTCAAGACCGGCCTGCAACTCCGGTGGAAGCAGTGCTTCAAAGGCCCCGCGCTCAAGCAGGTGGACGTCGAGATCCCGCAAGCGGTTCGTCGCCCGCTGAATCTTCGCCAGGTTCTCTCCAAAGCGCTTCTCCACCCGCGCCGGGAAAACGCCTTTTACCAGCGACAAAGCGGATCGGCTACGCCGCAGAGCGACCCGGAAATCGTGCAGGAACTCGGTGTCGATATCCTCGAAGATTCCGGGCAGGTTACGCTCAGCGATATCGAGGGAAAATAGGTGTATCCGCTTACAGGCATCCGCCGCGGTGATCTGCGGCGGTAAGTCCACGCGCGCCTTGGATGAATAATCTTCCGGCTCGCGGCCTGCCGCCGTAAAGGCATGGAGAGCGGGATGTACCCACCCGTCACCCGCGCGGCATCCCATTTGCGCGAGACATGCGGCGGCCGCCCGCGCTTCTTTGTCGTATCCCTTCAGAGGAATAAGCCGGAACCCGGCGGCGGAAAGCGAGGCACCGCCGCCACGCGCGTCCACCGCCCCGGACTTTTCCAAAACAAGGCGGCACACAATTTTATCTTCGTCGTCGCAGAGAGCGAAGCACTCCCGCGACTCGCGAAAACGGCCCATCGGGAGGAGGGCACGGATTCCGCAAATCTTCCGCAGTCGGTCCCGCACCGCGCCGACCGGAAAATCACTCCAAAACCATTTTTGCGGCACCGTTTTGCCCGGTTTACTCGCCGTCGCCACAATCGCACGGTCTTCGACGCGGGACAGAACCCACCGAGAAGGACGGGCACTCCGCGCCAACACCAATCCATCCTCCCACAATCTCCAGTCGAATGTCTCGAAACTCCGGGCCGTCATGGACTGACGGCCCTCCGGAACGATTTTGAAACGGCGGCGGACATCTGCCAGCACCCGGTCGGCAAAACCCTCGTCCGTCGCCCACCAAACCGCCGGCGGACTCATTGCTTTCCGTCCCTTTCCCTGCTTTCCGGCTCAGCGTCTTCCTTCCATTCAGCGTATGGATGAGTGGCGAGGAAGGCGTTGAAATACCGCGGATCGTCGCTGACCTCGCGCTTCACCCAAGGAGGTATTTCGACATCCTCGTTCTCGCTAGACAGCTCGACTTCGGCGAGAACGAGACCTTCATTGGCCCCGTCGAACACATCCACCTCCCAAATGCGCCCGCCGTGGCGCTGGTAGCGCCGCGTCTTCGTCACCCGACCTTGCAAAGCAAAGGAACGCAGCAGCTCACGCGCGTCCCCGAGCGGAATCGGATACTCAAACTCCGCCCGCGTGGTCCCTCCCTCCGTTCCCTTGAGCGTAAGGAAGGCGAGGTCGCCCGCAATACGCACCCGCGCCATAATCCTCGCGTGGTCCAGATAGCCCTGCTCCAGTCGCACCGACTTTTCCGGCTCGGGCAGCATAGCTGCGTCAGCGATGAATTTCCTCTCAATCTCTACGCCCATGGCACACTCATTCTGAATTCGAATCACAATCTCATGAGCCCGTCATATATCCGCAACACTCCATCGATACGGGTATATAGGCTGCGCCCCCGAAGGCACCAAGATTTGAATTGTTACAATTACAAAACAATGCAAAAGCGGCCGCCCTCTTTTGAGGACGACCGCTTGAAAAACCTGCGAACAGGCATCGGGGATGCTGTCAGGATTTAACGGAAGTTTCCTCCTCGATGCCTCCCCGCGCTTCACCCGAGTCCGCGGCGACCGGCTCGGCGTCGTCTCCCGCAAAGTAGTACTGCGAGTACGATTTGTCGTAGTAATGAGAATAATAGTAGCCGGCGAAGCGGGTGTTGATGTTGTTGAGCACCGCACCGAAAATGGGAATATTGGATTCGCGCAACCGGCGTATATTGAGGTTCGCCGTCTTCCGTTTCACCATGTTGAAGCGAACAACGTAGAGAACGCCGTCAACGAGCGGCAGAACATTGAGCGCGTCACTTACCGGAGCAAGCGGCGGGGAGTCGATGACTACCTTGTCGTAGCGCAGGCGAAGCTCGTGGATAAGATTGGCGAACCGCTCGCTGCTAAGCATCTGGGTCGGACTCTTACTGCGTCCGCCTGATGGCAAAATGTCGAGATTCGGAAGGTAATCTTTGATGATTACCTCCTCCAGAGTCTTGTCTCCGGCAAGGACGTGGAGCGAACCTTGCTTGGCTTCCAAGTCGAGCGACTTCGCGATATTGGGCATGCGCAAGTCGGAATCGACAATGACCGTGCGCTCGCCATGGTTGGCGAAAGTTATCGCCAAATTCGTGGAGACAAACGACTTACCCTCACTCGGCACCGTACTGGTGGTGAGGATGACCTTGGCGTTCCGACTCTCTTCGTTGAGCTTCAGCGTAGAAACGATGGCCCGAAAGGATTCGACGGTGTGCTTGTCTTGGTTGTCGGCGACAATGCGGGCCTTTTCCACCACATCAACCCGGCTGATCCTCGGGACGATCCCAATCAGAGGAAGGCCGATGGTCGATTCGATATCGAAAGCCGTTTTGATCTTGTCGTCGAGTATCGCAAGAGCAAAGACCAAGCCGAGACCGAGGCCAAACCCGGCGACAAGGCCGATCGCGAGATTAAGGGAAATATTCGGACTGTAAGGCCGCGCGGGAACGAGCGCCTCATCAACGATACGCGCCGTCTGCCCTTCAAGCGAACCTTTAACCGTCGCCTGTTGGAGGCGGGAATAGTAGTGGTCGTAAAGCTGCTTGCTGATGGCGAGGTCGCGCACAAGCGCATTGTATTCGGGGCGGAGGCGGTCCAACTCGATGACTTCGCGCTCCTTCTCCGCCAAACGTTCGCGGGAATTCTCGAAGTTGGTGCGGGCGCGTTCGTAATCGTTGCGGAAACTCCGCGCGGCTTCCGTGACGGCGGCGGTGAGTTCTTCCTGTGTGCGTTCCAGCGCCTCACGGGCTGCGATCATGCGCGGGTGTTTGTCGCGGAAGCGCTTGCCGAGGGTCGCCACGTCGATGCGCAGGGAGCGCATCCGCGTGAGCAACTCCGGAACTTGCGCAGCACCGGCGATGGTTTTCAACTCGTGAAGAGGGCGCCCCTCGTCCATTGCACGCTCAATCTGCAGCCACGCGGTGCGCGCCATATCGTAGCTGCGCCGGTCTTCCTGCAGGCGCGCGTTGAGAGCCATGAGCTGCTGATTGTCGATATCTTGGTGCGCGTCGAAAGAGGTAGTGCCGTATTTATCCTTAAAGTCGGCGAGGCGTCGCTCCATGTCCTTGATTTTCACCAACTCCTGGTCAGCTTGTTGGCGCAGTTGGTCAACCGCACGACGCGAACCGTCGATCTGCTCACGCAGCGAATGCTCGAGATATGCCTCGGCGAAGTAATTGGCCACAGCCGCAGCCACCTCCGGATTCGGATGGGAATAGCCGATGTTAACCACCATGGAAAGGCGGCGCGGCGAGATTGTCCGGTTGCGGAAGAGAATCTCCTCGGGGCTGCGCATACCGCGCAAAGAGACATCCAAACCTTCCTCGTAGGGTGCCATGAAGCGGCGAAGCTCGTTACCCTGGAGGCGTCTGCGTACTTCACGCACCATGCTGAAGCTCTCCAAAATCTGCACCTGGGTATTGAAGTCCTCAACGTTGTGGATCCTCTGGTTTACAATGTCTTCGAATTGAACCGTCCGGTCTTTGTCGCGCAAAAGCTCGACCGTCGCGACCGCGCGGTACTGCTCCGGCGCGTTGAAAGTGTAGAGGGCAACGCCGAGAAAGACCACGAAGACCGTGACGACAAGCCACCAAATCCGCTCGCGGAGGATGACGAGATAGTCTTTGAGCCCGCGCGACGGCTGGACTGCGGCCTCGGCGTAACTGCCGTAGCCTTCACCGTAGTAGTAGCCGCCGTAATAGCCGCCGCCGTAGCTTCCGTCGTTTCCGGGAGGAGGGTTCTTGTTCATTTCTGGAATGAGATAGGGTCTGTTTGTTAGAGAATGTTACACGAAAGATCCACCCTACCTCACCACATGCGGCGCGGCACGAAGATCAAATCGTTTTCCTGCAGAGGGACGTCTGTGGCGGAAATGTCGTCGGCATTCACCGTAATCACCTCTTCCTGACCGTCGGTGCCTATACGTGTGATACGCACCCTGCGCTTGTCAGCCAAGTCGTTACTGCGGAATCCACCCGCTGCCGCAATCGCCTGCAAGAGCGAGAGCGGCTGCTCCGACGGGAGAAAGACCTGCCCCTGCGCGTTGACCTGCCCCATCACAGTTACAGTGCGGGCGGCCGAGGTGAGGACGACCAAGTCAATATGCGGCTCGACGTAGTAATCACGGTTGTAAGGCTCGTAAACAAAGCGGCGGGCTTCTTCGACCGTGAGACCGGCCAAGGTCACTTGGTCCAAATACGGCAGGGAAACCGTCCCACTGGAAGAGACGCGTACTTCCGTCGAGAATTGCTGCTCGTCGGCGACGTAGAGAGTGACACGGACGACGTCAAGGGGCCGGATGGTGTAGCTGCCCGACGCATAGGTCATGTTCTGGCCCGCCACAGTGCCCAAGGGGGCGAGGATCGGGAAAAGGAGGAGGAATAGGAATCGGTTTACGGAATACATGGCTGTTAATAAAAGCGAAACTTAAAGGTGCCGAGAAACAAAGGGGAGGTCAACACCGTAGTGTGCGACCTCCCCCGGAGAAACTGGAAAGAATCAAACGGCCTCAGTAACGGAGAGACGCCGAAACCGAGAGAATGTTCACCCGATAATCCGAACCTCCATCCATTCGGTCGTTATCGTCCACGCGCTGGTGGGTGAACGACGCGGAGATGCGGACGTATTCGTTGGGATTATAAACCAAACCGGCACGCAGGAAGTAGCTGTCGTCGCGGCGGTCGATACCGGAGTAGTCAGAGCGGTTGTAGCCGATCATCGTGTTAGCCGACCACATCGGCACGAGTTGGAAGCGACTGCCTAAGGAAATCTGCGCGCGGGAAAAATTGCGCCCGCCGACCACGCTGTTCAAATAATCCCGCTCCACACGGAGGGTGTGCGAGGAGTTGACGGCGTTGTAGGTCAGGCCGACGTCGTAGGTAAGGGAATCCATCTTCCGACTCGGAACAATACCGAAAATCCCCAAGTCGCGGGCAAGGAACTTGCGCTCCGTCCAACCGACCTTGACGTCGCCCACCCACATGGGCGAGCCCATCTGCCCGACGGCACCGACATAGACCGAATTGTCGCGGTAATCCTGTTGGATTCCCCGCAGGAACGGGTTGAGGATGTCGACCCGGCGGTAAACGTATCCCACCTGAGCGTCGAGGCCCGGGCTGATCTGGTAGTAGCCGGAGACCGGGATGGACCAGCTCTCGTGACCGGAAGCGTTGTCCTGCTTGTACTCGCGGCGGTCGTAATTGAACCCGAGCCCCATCGACGTGAGGTTGGTGAACATGTAGCGCCCGTTTACGCCGAGTGCCGTCTCTTCACGCTCGAGGAGGCGGGCCTCGAGATTCGCATCCATGTCGTTGGTCGCGCGCTCATCATAGCGGGCGTGGAAATTGATGCGGTAGACCGACTCGTCGAGGCTGGCGTTGAAGAGCAGGTGAAAGAACTCGTCGTTGAGGCCTGACTCGTCCGCCCAGCGGACGACCTCGGCGGAGGCGAACAAGCTCGCTTGGGCAAGGCCGCTGCCGAATTGCAGCTCAACACCCGGCTCAAAGCGGAAGCGGAAATCATCGACGCGGTTCATCCGGTCACGGAAAACATTGTCCTCGTAGCGGATCTCGGCGACCCCCGTGAGGAACAGCGCGGCGTTGTCTCCGATGGCGACCATGGGAGCGGCGGAGGCTGCAGCCGGGAGGAAGCAAGCCCCGAGAATCGGAAATGACAATAGTTTGGTTGGCGACTTCATAATTGGTTTGGAGTGTTTATGTTCGAATGCGCGTTGGTTAAGAAACGTCCGCACAATGCGAAAGTTTGTGCGATAGGCTAGAAAAAAACGGTTAAACCTTAGGAGCAACCTTTTTTTTCAGTTTTCGAATCCGATCATGGCGAGCCTTGCCCCGATTGGTCAAGCCCGTTATCCATGTTTTCCGTCCGAATTTTGTTCACACCGTATGTCAATTGCCGTGAGTGCGAGAGAATGCGTGCTGCGGACTTGCTCCCGCGAAGAGCATGGCTCAACTTGGCGCGATATGCTAGAAAACCCAAGGATGGCCGAAGAAAACGGCAAGAAGCAGGACAAGAGCCCGCCGCTCAGCGAGTTAATGCAGCGGAAGTTCCTTGAAGAACGGAAGATCTTCTTCTGGGGCGAAGTCTCGGACAAGAGCGCGCGCACCGCCGCTGAGCAACTGCTCTACCTCGAATACATGGATCCCGGCAAGGAGATCACGATGTACCTGAACTCCCCCGGCGGTTCGATCACGGCGGGCATGGCCGTCTACGACACGATGAAACTCGTCACGAGTGAAATCCGCGTTGTCGTTGTCGGCCTCGCCGCGAGCATGGGCTCGGTCTTCCTCTGCGGCGGAGCCAAGGGCAAACGCCTCCTCTACCCCCACTCGCGCGTCCTCATCCACCAGCCGCTTATCATGGGCACGATGCGCGGCGCTGCTGTCGACATCCACATCCAGGCGCAGGAAATGGAAAAACTGCGCGAGGAAATGAACCATATTCTCGCCGAAGCTTCCGGGCAGCCCCTCGACCGCATCCGCAAGGACACCGACCGCGACTTCTATCTGAACGCAAAAGAAGCGATCGAATACGGGCTCGCCGACGCCGTTGTTGAAAAGGTCGTCTGAGCGGTGCGGCGGCGCGTACCGCCCGTCAGTCCACGTCTTCCTCAGCCGCGGAGAGCGCCTCCTCCGCCTCCTCCGCCTCCTCCGCGCGGATGATGGCGAGTTGCCTGTCGCGCCACTCCATGCTTAGGTCAGTCTCTCCGGCTCCGGCCGCGGCGCGCGAAGCTTCGCCGAGGATCGCGCGGGAGAATCCGTCGTCGTGGGCGGCGGTTTCCAGCACGCGCTTGTAAAGCGTGACGGCCTCGTCGAACATCCGCTCGCGCGCGGATGCCTCCGCAAGCGCGGCAAACAGGCCCCAATCGGTCGACTGCTCCGGCACCGCCCCGCTCTCCGCCATGCGGCGGAGCACAGCCTGCCGCTCGTCGCGGTCCTCGTGCGCCGAGAGCATCTCCACCAAATACAGCGCCATGCCGGGATGCGCCTGCTCCGCAAATGCTCCGCGGATACCCTCGCGCGCGTCCGCCTCCCGCCCGTCGCGCCGCAGGAGGTTGGTCGCGCGGATGAGGATGTAAGCGTCGTGTCCGTTCCAGCCCTCCTCGCGGATCCGCTCGATCTGCGCTTCCAGCGGCACGGCGAAGGGACGGTAAAGCGGGTCGCCGAGCGTCACGTTCTGCCAGCTTAGCACGGGCAATGCGAAATAGGCCGCATCACCCCATGTCCATCCGTCCAGAAGCGCTCCCGTCAGAGCATCGAGATGATGCGAAAACATAAGGAAGGGCTCGTAGACGTTGCCCACCGTGGCGGCGACCCCGCGCCGCACAAAGGGTGCCGCCCAGCCCGAATCCGCATCCCGCAGCGAGCGCGCTGAAAAGCTGTGGATATGCACCGCCACGGCACCCGCCGCGAACTCGAAGTCCTCTAACAGGAATACCCCGTCGACATCGTTGGCGTACCATCCGAGGTAGAAAGCGGGAGCATCGAAGCGCGCGCGGCGGTCGAAAATCTCGCGCCGGGTGTCGACTGTCACGTCAAAGCCCGCCATCTCAAAAATGCGCTGCGAGCGGCGCAACCAATCGTTGCCCATGCGGAAGCCCCCCTCCTCGCGTCCATCCTGATCCAAATACACCCGCCCCCGCAAGCCCAGCCGCTCGCCCTTGAGGGCTTGATCGACGAGCCGCTTCGCGTCCGCCGGCGTCGGCCCGTCGAGCCGGGTCACGCGAATGACCTCCGAGGAGAGAGCACCCGGCTCCACTTGCCGGAACACGGGGTTACCCACCATGCCGGTGACCGGCACCGGCCCCATGGCAAGCGTCGCAAGCTCCGAATCCACCGAAGCGTTGTTCGCCGCCAACCGCCCCTGAAAAAACTCCGGGCGGGCAAAATTCGGCCGCGTCCGCGCGTGCCGCCGCACGAAACGATCCACCTCTTCCGACTCATCGAGGTCGTTCACCCTCGTGATGCGCAGCGGAACACCGTAGCAGAGCACCATGTAACGAACATGGTTGAAAACCACCGAGTAGCCGCGCCGTTCCGAACCATCCGCCGGGGCGCGCTCCAGCACGACGTCCACGAACCCCCGCTCATCCAACGCCTCCACGAGTGGATTGAGCACCCGCCGGTTGAAGGCCGCCCGTGAAATCGTCTCGCGGTCGGGCATGTCGAGAAGGATGATCCGTCCCGCGTCGATTCCGCGCCGCTCCGCATAGTAGCGGGCAACCGCCTCCGAGCCCTCGACCGCGCTGTTCGCCACGATAACGACTTCGTCGGCCAAAGGATGCCGCTCACCGCCTGCCGCGCAGGCCGCTGAAAAAACCAACGCGCAGAGAGATCCCAGCACCCGAGCCCACCGGCACGCCCGGCCGGTCGCAAATTCAATCCTCATCGTCCTCTTCGTCGTCATCGGCCCCGCCGACGTTCACGTGCTCGTTATATTTGAGGGTCCGCTTGTTCACCGCATGCGGCGACATGATGAGGTTGACGTGCCGCCCGCTCAGTTTCGGGTCGGCGTCTGAAGAACCCACATGCGCAAGATCGTTGGCCGCGCGTTTGAGCATCTCCACACCAAGCTCCTTGTGCTCGTTCTCGCGGCCGCGGAACATGAGCGACAGCTTCAACTTGTTGCCCTTGTAGAGAAACTCCTCCGCGCGGCGCAGCTTCGTCATGTAATCGTGCTCCTCAATGCGCACACGGAACTTCACTTCCTTGATTTTCGAGGAAGACGCCGCCTTGGCCTTGTTCTCCTTCTGCCGCTTCGACTGCTCGTACATATACTTCCCGAAATCGAGGATACGGCAGACCGGAGGCCGGGCGTTGGCCGCGATCTCCACGAGATCGAGGCCCATCTTCTTTGCCGCCGCGAGGGCATCTTCGCGGCTAACCACACCGATCTGGTTGCCGTCGTGGCCAATTAGACGCACCTCGCGGGCGCGGATGCGTTCGTTCTTTCGAACCTGGAACTGGGGGGAGCGATGATAGCGGCCGCGGCCGCGGGAACCTGGATAATTCGCCATGCGGTAGTTGGTGATTCTTTCTCGTATTCGGATTTTCGGATAAGCACGCATGCCGCCACCGGAAAACAAGGCAGCGACCATACAACCGCGCAGAATGCCACTCCGCTCCCGCAGGGCAACCCAAATCGTAAGCTCCGCGGGCTCACTCGTCGCCGGGCACGCCCCAACCGCCCCCTCCGGGAGTTTCGAGGCGAAGACGGTCGCCGGGGGCGGCATGGAAGGCGGCAATACCGTCGAGTTCCGTCTCCGCGCCCCCTGTCTGGATCCATACCTGCCGGCCCCGCGCGCCTGCCTTTCCGCCTTCCCGCCCATAAGGCGCCTCGACGCGGTGCTGCGTGACCAAAGAGACTTCGACGGGAGCGAGGAACTCGATCTCGCGCACAAGGCCGTCGCCCCCGCGGTGCATACCGTCACCGCCGGAGCCCCGCCGCAAGGCGAAGCGCCGCAACCGCGCGGGGTAGCGCAGTTCGAGGACTTCGGGATCGGTGATCGCCGTATTCGTCATGTGGACCTGCACGCCGGAAGCCCCGGCATGGCCGGGTCCCGCTCCGCAACCACCGCCGACGGTCTCGTAATAACCGAAGCGGCCGTTGCCAAAGAGGAGATTGTTCATCGTTCCCTGCGAGCACGCCACTTCACCGAAGGCCTTGAGGAGCGTGTCCACAAGGCGCTGGCTCGTCTCCACGTTGCCGCCCACGACAGCCGGCATCACCTCCGCCGCGCCCTCGAAGACCGGTGCAAGAAACGTTCCCTCCGCACGGATATCGACACGCTCCATCAAGCCCTCGTTGAGCGGATACTCGCCGCCCGCGAGACAACGCAGGACATACAACACCGCACTCGCAACGATGCCCTCGGTGGCGTTGAGGTTTCCGGGGTGCCGCCCGCCGGAGCGCGTGAAATCGAGTTCAAGACGCCCGTCCGCGCAGCGCCACCGCAGAAGAATCGATGTCCCGTCGTCGAGTCGCTCCCGTGCCTCGCCCGCGCAGCCTTCGAGCGTCTCCAACCACCGCTGCATGCCGGCAGAGGCGAGCCGCCGTAGGTCCGCGAACCAATCTTGCAGATCGTCGGCGCCCACGTCCGCCGCAAGCGCGCGCAGACGCGCCCCGCCGAGGCGCAGCGCGGCGACCTGCGCTTGCAAATCGAGCAGGTTTTCCCGCGGGTTGCGGCTGGGAAACGGTCCGGACCGCAGGAGAGCGTCCAGTCCGTCCAAATCGAGCCGTCCACCGTGCGCGAGCAGTCGCGGCGCGATAAGCACCCCCTCCTCGGCGAGCGTCCGCGCCTCGGGCGGCATGGAGCCGGGCCGCCGCCCGCCGACCTCGGCATGGTGGGCGCGGGTGGCAAGGTAGGCGAAACACCGCCCCCGCCGGTCGAAGACGGGGGCCACAGCGGTGATGTCCGGCAAATGAGAGCCGCCGAAACCGGGATGGTTCGTCACCCAGATGTCTCCCTCCTCCGGCACCCCGAACTCCGTCCGCAGCGCACGCACACAGGTCCCCATCGCCCCGAGGTGGACAGGGATATGCGGGGCGTTGACGACCAACCGGCCCCCCGCGTCAAGAAGCGCACAGGAAAAATCGAGCCGCTCGCGGATGTTCACCGACACCGCCGTGCGCCGCAGTTGATCGCCCATTTC
Organism: Opitutales bacterium; assembly: GCA_007123395.1. Lineage (GTDB taxonomy): Bacteria > Verrucomicrobiota > Verrucomicrobiia > Opitutales > Oceanipulchritudinaceae > SLLG01. Next base: position 4,439 of record SKLD01000489.1, on the reverse strand, counting down.
CTCGACGATGGAGCGAAAGCGATTGGCAAACAGCTCGCGGCTCACGGCATCGCGCTGCCCTTCATCCGCAGTCCCGCGCCCGCCCTGCCGCACCTCCGCCGCAAGCTTGAGCGAACCCATCGTCCCGACCACCCCCGACCAACCGTCCTCGACAACCAAGGTGCTGAAGGCGTCATACACCACACACGGACCCTTCACGCGGGCCCCCGGCGGGAGGGCGTCCCGCCCGAATACCGCTACGTCCCGCCAGTCCTCGCCCGCGTAGAGCCGGGTGCGTCGCACTGGTTCGGCGGCGGAGCCTTCCGGAAATGATTCCTCCCCGGAGACCGGTGCCGCTGACCGGCATACCGCAGTGAGCGCAACGACTTCCATCTGTCCTTCCTCCGGCGCGTAGCCGAAGACCGATGCGTGCCGCGCGCGGAACGCCCCTTCCAAGTCGGCGCCGGGTTCCCACGCCAGCCGTAACGCGTGCTCCTGCCCGACAAAGCGTAAATCCGCTTCAAAAGTCGTTCCGCTCACCGCCACTCCGTCGCTTGCCAGCGCCTCACCCGCCTCGATCTCCAGGCACTCCATCCATTCCTTGATGTCGTCCGCGCATTCGTCGAAGGGACGCAGGACCTGCCGTACCGCACGGCTTTCCTCTGCTGCATGCAAGATCCCCAGAGCACTCAGCAAACCGGCGTCGGCGGGCATGAGGATCGTCTCCATCCCGAGAAGGCCCGCCAGTGCACAGGCGTGCAGCCCGCCCGCGCCGCCGAAGACAAGGAGGGCGTGGTCGCGTGGATCGTAGCCCTCGCGCACGCTAATCGTGCGCGCCACTTGGGCCATCCGCTCGTTTGCGATGCGCAGGAAGCCCGCAAGCATGCGGGCGCGGTCGAGTCCGGCGGCGCGGGCAAGTTCGTCCGCCGCGCCTTCAGCGGCGCCACGGTCGAGCGGAATCTGAAAGGCGGCGGGATCGAGCCGACCGAGGAGTAGATGCACGTCTGTCAGCGCCAGAGGCCCGCCGCGGCCATAGCAAGCCGGTCCCGGATCAGCGCCCGCACTCTCGGGACCCACCGTCACCGTCTCCCCCGCGATGGCGCAGACACTTCCCCCCCCCGCCGCCACCGTCTCAATACGCAGGGAGGGCGCGATCACATGAGCCGGCCCGACCTTGCGCGAACGGCGCAGCGAAAACCCGCCCGCCCAGCGCGACACATCCGTGCTTGTGCCCCCCATGTCAAAAGCGATCACGCGCTCGATTCCGGCCCGCGCCGCGCAATGCGCCGCCCCCGCGAGTCCCCCCGCCGGCCCGCTGAGCAAGCTGTCGACTGGATGAAAGCGTCCGCGGGGCAGCAACCCGCCCGCGCTGTTCATGACAAGGAGGCGGCCGCCCTCCGCAAGGCCGCCTTCCACCGCGTCGAGATAGGATTGCATAACCGGCCCGAGGGAGGCGTCGACCACCGCGGTTTCCGCGCGGTCGAGATACTTGATAAACGGACATAGCGCCGCCGATTCGACCACCCGCGAGAAACCCGCGTCCCGCAAAAGCGCCGCGATCCTCCGCTCATGGCTGTTGTTGCGGTAGGCATTGAGGAGCGCGACCGCCGCTACCGTGCAACCCGTCGCGCGCGCCTCCGCCAAGGCCTCCGCGAGAGGAGCCTCCTCCAAAGGTTCGGTCTCCCGGCCTTCCGCATCGATCCGGCCGGCCACGCCTAGAATCCACGCTGGATCAAGGCGCTCCTTCATGACGTGCAGGGCAAAGAGGTCCGGACGGCGCTGATCACCGATGGCCAGCAAGTCCTCGAATCCCGCCGTCACGACGAGACACACCGGCGCGCTCTTGCCCTCAAGCAACGCGTTCGTACCCTTCGTCGTGCCCAACCGGAAATCGCAGGGCGGCAGCGGTGCGCCAACCGGCGTGACGGTGAGCAGGCGCGCCCCGAATACCGGGGCCTCCTCACCCGTGGAAACTGAAAATAGAGCCCCCTCGGCGGAATCCCCGGTGGCCGCGGCATCCAGTTCCAACACATCCCTGCTATGCCCGATGATGATCCGGCGAGTGCCGTCCGCGAGTTCCACACGCGCGCCCTTAAGAAAACCATCAGGAAGATCCCACCCCGCCTCGAAGAACAGGCGCTCCTCCTCCACCCGGACGATCCGCGCCCGGAGGCGGCCCGAGGACAACAACTTGACCCGGCGGAACGTTCCGTTCGGGGCAAAGCCGAGGCAATCGGTGAACGTCCCGCCGGTATCAACGGCAATCCTCCAACGCCCGTTGCCGCTCATCGGCCCATCTGCATAAGGGCACGCGAAACCTTCGTCAGCGCCCGGTCGTGCCGGTCGCAGGCCGGGTCCAGTTCGCGCAGAAGGTTCCAGAACTTCTTCGAGTGGTCGAGATGCTTCAGGTGAGCCAGCTCATGCAGAATCACATGGTCCTGCAAAGCTGCCGTCAACAGCACCAACCGCCAGTTCAGGGAAAGCGTCGAACGGTCCGTGCAGGCACCCCAACGTGTGCGCTGGTCGCGGATAGTCACCCGTTTGACGCGCAAATCATGCTCCTTAGCAAGCGCCTTCACCCGCTCCGGCACGACTTCGCGGGCAAACGCCTGCAATACCAGGCGCAACTGCCGCTCAATCTCCAACTGGGGATCGAGGGCAATCTCCACCCGCTCCGGTTCGTCATGGAGAAGAAAACTCAGCTCCCGCGCACGGAATCCCATCTCCAAAGGAATGTCCCGTCCGCGCGCCGAGACCGTCTTTTGCTTCACCAGATGCTCGTGCAGTGTGATGCGGCGTGGCGTGCGCTCCAACGTTTTCACCACCCATTCCCCCTGCGAACGCAAAAACTTCAGCGCGTCGGCCTCCGAAATCCGGTAGGGCACCTTCAATTGCACCCGGTTTGAATCATCCACAAGGACGCGAAGGTGCCGCATACCCTTACGCCGGTGCACCTCATAAGGCACCATGAAAGACCCGTTTGAGGTCCTCAGCTCACAGAGTTTCACATCGCTTGTAGGCATTGTCGGCTCGCTCCATTAGCCTGCGCACGTGCCGTCGCAGCGCGGATTCCGGATCGATCCCAACGGAACGGCATGCCCGTGCCAGCTCGAAAAGCTGCTCGCCCGCGGCTTCCTCCGACAATCTTTCCGGACCGTCGGAAACATGCACTCTTTCCGCCCCCCCATCAATCTCCAGCCGTCTTTTTTTTAGCTGCTTCAGAAACTCCACCGCGAACAGTAGCGAAGGCAGTGTCGACGGCACCGAGTCCGCAAGGCCGCCGCGTTGCGCGCGTGCTTTCGTCTCCCCCGCTTTGATCGCGTCCCACTGCCGCAGCACCGCCGCACTGTCATCCGCCTTCGCCGCCCCGAACACATGCGGGTGCCGACGAACCAACTTGTCGTTGATGCCGCGGGCAACGTCTTCGAACGAAAACGCCCCCCGCTCCTCCGCCATCCGCGCGTGAAAAACCACCTGCAACAGCACGTCCCCCAACTCCTCCAGCATATGGGCGTCGTTGCCATGGTCGATCGCCTCCAGCAACTCGCAGGTCTCCTCCACCAGATTCGCACAAAGGCTCTCATGCGTCTGCTCCAAATCCCAGGGACAGCCCCCCGGACTCCGCAGACGCACCATCGTTGCAACTAACTCCTCTATAGCACTCACACCACAGCAGCGTGCCGATCCCGCCGCCGCTGGCAATGCCATTGCTCTACACGGTCCCGTCCAAGGTTACCCCTCACCCACTTCAGCCCGAAAATTCCCGCCGCCACGCCTCCCCCCATGAACCACAGACCTGTCCATCCTATAATGATACCTCCCGAAAAATATAAAACCAAAGATAAGTCACTCATATTGAAATAAGAAAAAAAATGGTTTAGCTCTGAGCATTTGACCAATGCGCGCTCCAGTGTTCCGCTGCTGACAACGATAATGAATCGGGAACCCGAAGTGCCCGGGCCTCTATCCATGCCGGGCTGCGGATTGGAAGGAAGCCGCACCGACGGATTCGAGAACCTATCGTGCTGTCGGCCAGCAAGTTTTATTTTCTTCCAGCAGTTCCCCCGGTGATCGCCGATACTCTCTTTCAAAACGCCCTAGCCGACAGCCAACACCTCGAACCGCTTATCTCGGGCATAAAGCATCCGAACAACATGCCTGACCCGTGGTTCCCGGACATGCACATCGGTCGATTTGGTCGGTTCCGCGAATCTTCGGCGCCGTTTTCAATCAAGTCGGCGGTTCCACGCCAGTCCCGCTCCCCGCCACCGCAAGCTCCGAATGCTTCAGCACCTCCACCGGTCGCGCGCCGGGCGGCTTCGGCAAGCGCGAAAGCGCCGCCGCTCCCTCACCCTCCCGCAGCCAAGCCTCCGTCCCCAGCGCCTTCCCGCGTGTGAAAAAGCCCGCCCGCAGGCGCAGCAGCTCGTGCGCCTCCAGCTCCCCGCCAGCCGCAACCGCCT
>SKLD01000228.1 GCA_007123395.1 Opitutales bacterium | reverse complement strand
GTTGCTCGTGCTTGTTGTTTCTATTCCGGAATGATTAGTAACCGACTCTCTACTCGACCCCTGATTTCACTTTTTCGGGGGGTCGACCGCCCGTCAGGCCGCATGTTCAGCGGGGATATGTATCCGCACTCCCCTGTAGTGTAGACCTACCCTCCTCCCAAGAGGCGGTTTTGGTGTAAGATGGAGCGCCGTCATGTTTTTGAACCGAAATTGTCGGAGCAAGGACGGCAAGGATGATGACTACGGGAAAATCGCAGAGAACAAACGCGGTGTATGCAGGTTGGATAGCGGACGTGCCCGGTGCGTGGCGCGGGCGGAGCCGCGCCCTCCATGGCGGGTGCGTGAATCATCCGATGGAGGGCGCACCTCCGTGTGCGCTGTTGATCCATGGCGGGTGCGTGAATCATCCGATGGAGGGCGCACCTCCGTGTGCGCTGTTGCGGTTGTTCGGGGTGCTGACAACGCGGGTGCGTCGTGCAGCGGCACATTCTTTATTTGGGGGAGATCAATGACAGCCAAGAGGCGGCGTGGCGCAAGACCCTGGAGATCTTCGAAGAGGGAAAGTCCCGCCTCGAACAGATTGCGTTGTTTCCGGAGGAGCGCGCCCCGGACATCGACATCGCCCCGCCGCAGCCTTCGCCCGAAATCGAATCGAAACCCGCACAAGTGTAGTGGCGACCCTTTGCCGTTTACCAACGACTTAGGTCCGGAATAGGCCCCAGTTGAGAAAAACGGGCTAAGATGGTGCCCCCGCCGGGACTCGAACCCGGATTAACGGTTTAGGAAACCGCGGTTCTATCCATTGAACTACAGGGACGCCACGGGGACGCGGGAATGCCCGCTTCCTTTGAGTGACGATGGGAGGCGTGAGGTTGCGGGCAAGCAGGAAATCGGCGGTCGGCCAATGCGAGCATTCCGGAGCGGGCCCGCCTGCGGTTGCGGCAACTGGATTTTTCTTTGACAATCGGAACGGGAGGCGGGAAAGAATATGGCCGATTCGGAGCACGATTGAGATCACCATGCCTTCGCAGAAACAGCGCGACGCCGTCGACCTCACCTTTCACGGGAACGACCGCCCCACCCTCGGGGTGGAGCTGGAGTTGCAGTTGATCGACCCGGAGACACTGGCGTTGAAGAGTGCGATTCTCGACATCGTGGAGCGGCTTCCGGAGGGATGCGAGTGGGCGAAGCCCGAGCTGATGCAGTCCTACTTGGAGGTAACCACAGGCGTATGCACTGATGTCGATGGCGTGCGGCGTGACCTCACGGAGAAGCTGTGCAAGGTGACCAAGGCGGCGGAAGACAGCGGCGCGGATCTGTTCTGGGCAGGATCGCACCCCTTTTCGCTGTGGATGGATCAGGAGATTTCCCCGAGCGAGCGCTACCACAAGCTCGTGGAGAAGATGCAGGACACGGCGCGGCGGATCGTAACCTTCGGGATGCATGTGCATGTGGGGGTGGAGAGCGGAGACAAGGCGATCATGATCATCGACCGAATGATGCGCTACATCGCCACCTTTCTCGCCCTCTCCGCAAACAGCCCCTTTTGGGTGGGACGCAACACGGGCCTGCACTCGCAGCGCTGCAAGATCATGGAGCAGCTCCCGGCAGCCGGTATTCCGCCCTTTCTGCGCAACTACAGTGAGTATTGCTGGGTCGTGAACCATTCGATACAGGCGGGCACGATCAACAGTATTCAGGAAGTGTGGTGGGACGTGCGCCCGCACCCGCGCTACGGCACGGTCGAGGTGCGCATTTTCGACCTGCCGCCGAATCTCGAGGATGTCCTCGCGCTCACTGCCCTGACGCAGTGCCTCGTGCAGGCGCTCAGCAACCAGATTGACGAGGGCGTTTACCAATACGACATCCACCCCATTATGGTGCGGCAGAACAAATGGAAGGCTTGCCGCTACGGTATGCGCGCCGAACTCATCGATCCGGTGACGCACAATCCCATACCCGTGCGCGACCTCGTCTTCCACCTCTATGAGAAGCTCAAGCCCTACGCCGAACGGCTCGGCTGCACGAAGGAGTTGGGCCGCGTGCTCGGCATGCTGGAGCGCGCCTCCGGAGCGGAAAAGCAACTCGCCCTTTACGACGCGACGGGGGACCTCAAGGAAGTGGTTCGCCGCCTCGTGCGCGAGCAGAAAGAAGATCTCGTCCGGTTCGCGAAAACCTGACGCCGGCGCAGGCGCGGCGCAATCCTACGCGCTTCCCCGGACGGCAGCATCACCCGCAGGCAAAATGTCGACGGCAATGGCGGCTGCGAGTGACCGGTTGCCGCGCGTCATCCGCCTGCCTTCGTTTTCGCCGCGTTGCTTTCAGCCCCGGTTGGATCGCCGCCGCACTTTGCGCAGACGCCGTGCAGTTCCAGCACGTGCGTGACATCGCTATAGCCCTGTTCGCGGGCGAGACGCTCGAAACGGTCGCCGTCGCAGTCCTCAATGACTTTCGCCTCGTGGCAGACGCGGCAGATGACGAGGTGGTAATGGCAGTGGTCCGCCGAGAGATGGTAAAGCGCCTTGCCGCTTTCGGCGTGGGCGCGAAGGACGAGCCCCGCACGCTCAAAGGCGTCAAGGTTGCGGTAGACGGTGACAAGATCCTCGCCCTTGCCAATGCGCTCGCGCAGCTCCTCGGCGGAACGCGGCGTCGCCGTTGCGAGGAGCGCGTCAATCAGTGCCCGCCGCGGACGCGTGATCCGCAGCCCGTGCGCTTTGAGGGTTTCAAGTGCTTTTGCGAGCCGCTCGCCCGGGGGCAAGGCTTCGCTGCGATGGTGTTTACAAGTGTCCACGATACAACCGTGCCCCATCCACGCCCACACTCGGGATGGTGTCAACCCAAGCACACCCTCTTCAGCCACCCCCCCGATCGGTCTTCAGGCGAAGAAACACGCGGGGCGCGTACGGGAGCGACACCGTCACGCGGAGGACACCTCCCCCGGCCTCAGACTCGGTGACCGCAGCCCCTTCCTCGCCTACCGTCCACGCCTCCGCGCCCGTCGTGCGGGCCACCTCCGTCCACTCTGCGAAGTCGTTCGAGCGCTCTACGCGCAGGACAGTGTCGCCCATGTCCGAACGACGCTTGAAGACCGCCTCAATCCGGTCGTCGGACAGTGCCAAGACGGGCGTGACCGATGCCGGAGAAGCTCCCGGCTCGCCTCCGCCCGCGAAAGCGAGAAGGTTCGGCACGCCGCTGCCCGCCGGATCAGCTTGCGGAGCGGCTTGCCCGGCGGAGCGGTCCTCCGCCGAAAAGCGTAAGGCCGCCCACTCGGGGTAGCGCGCGGGATCCGGCGCCGTGCCGACAACAAAGAGAAGCGTCTCCACCGCACTCTCGCTTGCCGTTCCGTCAGCCAACACCGTGGAGGCCTGCACATCGAGTTCGTAGACACCCGCCGCGCTGAAGCCCCATGCCATGTGGTTGTGCGAGCCCGCCGCCATAAGGTAGCGGTTTCCCGCCGGGTGCGGGGCCGCCGTCGACCAGAAGACCAACGGTGCGCCGCCAAAGGTATCCGGCACCCACATGGCGACATGGCCCGTGCCCTCGCCCGTGAAGCGAACGTCCACCAAGTCGACGGCAATCCAACGCACCGCTTGCGGCGTGCGCCGGGGATCGTCGACCTCCCACGGAGCAATCAGGGCAGTATCCGTATGCTCGGCGGCCATGCCCGGCCACAAGATTCCCGACCGTTCGCTCGACGGCAGAAACCAAAACGGCGCGCCCGCCGACACCCCGAGAAAATTCCACTGCGCTCCCTCCGGGCGCGTGAGCCGGGAGCCTTCCTCCGGAAACGCACCGTCGCGCACATACAGCAGCCCCTCCTCCAGCGGGCGGAGTCCCTTGTCCTCGTGCCGATGACGCAATACCCAGCCCGCCTCCGCCGTGTAGTCGAAATCAATGTCGAGGTGGCCCTGCCCCAGCACCAAACGCCCCGCCACTTCGGTACTCCCTTCTGTCACGACGACAGCCGCACAAAGGTAAAGAAATCCGACACTCATTTTCCAAGTATTCATGAACAATGTCTTTCTCCGACGATTCTCAAAACCCTAGATCCTTAATCTCCGATCCTCAATGATACCGCGGGTCAGGACCGGGCCACCGCCTCCAGTCCGCGCCGGGGTCGTGCAAGAGTGCTTCGGGCACCAAGTCGCGCATCGAGCGCCTTGCTTCGCTGCCTCCGCGCGCGCGCAGAGAGGCGCGCGCGATCCGCTCGCCCGACCGCGCGAATTCGGCCTCCGCACCGAAGGAAAAGGGCGTCGCCGAGGCATTCGCCAGTTGACCGCGCAATTCAAGCCACTGCGCACCCGTGAGGTAGGGTGCTCCGCCCCCAATCCGCCGCCGCGCGGCGTCCAGCTCGAGGCGCATGTTGTCGAGGGTGTTGGATACCACCTCGTACGGCACAGGCGGGCGCCCGACGTAGAGCAGCGCCATCCCCTCGGCGTGCCGCAGCACTGGATCCGCCAGCGAAGGACGGGCCTCGGCGGTACGCGCGCGCACCACCTCCCAGTCCAGAGCGCCGTCGTGCCAGCCCACGAGAGCCGTGAGCGGAGTGTGCGGCTCAAAGCCCGCCGTGAACACGTCATGTTCCCCGAACACTTCCGCGAAGGCAGCGCGAACGGTGTCGAACTGCCCGCGCGTTAGCTGATGCATGGGCAACCACTGCACAAAGACCCCGCCCGGTCGCAAGGCCGCGCGGCAGTGGGCGAAGTGTTCCACGGTGTAGAGGCGACCCTCACCCGGCCCCCACGGCAGAAAGAGGTCGCCCGTCAAGACATCAAACACCCCCCTGTGCGCCGCGGCGAAGACGCGCCCGTCCTCCAGCCACAGCCGCACACGGGGATCGGCGTGCAGCCCGCCGTTGAACTCCACGAACCAGTCCTCCGCCGCCCGCGCGACACTCCGCGACAACTCCACTATGTCGATCCGCTTCACCCCTTCGTGCTGCAGCGCGGCCGAGGGCGTAATCCCCGTGGCCATTCCGATATAACCCACACGCCGCGGTGCCGGGTGCAGGAGCAGCGGTATGTGCCCGAGCCGTTCCTGCTCGTAGCGCGCCGCCGTGCTCCCGAGCATGTATTGGTTTTGCAGGAGCATGGCACGCCCCGTCGCCGCGCTCTCAATAACGGCAAGGCTGCCCTCACGGCCAGCTTCGCCATGCAGCACACGCACAGGCACACTGGGATTGACGGAGGGCAACCCAGCCACCGGCGCAAAGGCAAGAACCGCCGCAGCGGCCGAAGCCAGCGCAAACCCCGCCCCCGTTCGGGAGCGCGCCTGTACTGCCGCCGCCAGCGCGAGCGCGGCGTAGGCCGCGGCGCAGGTCGCAATGGTGCCGTAGATACCCGCCGCAGGCATCAGAATCCGGTAGGTGAGTTCCGCCCCGAGAAACCCGCCGAAACCGTTCGCGGCAAGAATCCAGCCCCACCCCTGCCCGCGTTCGTTCCCCGCGCGCTCGCCGTGCGCCGCGAACACGGCGGGCAACACGACTCCGGAAACAAAAAAGACAGGTCCGAGGACAAGAAGCGACACGGCGGCGAGGACGGCGAAAAACGCGCCCACGCCGCCGATTTCGAAGAGGTTGAGCCCAAAGCGGCCCAACACATGGAAACCGACCGGTGCCGCCAAGGTTGCCACCGCCGACGCCCCGAGTGCGAACGGCAACAGTCCCTTCGGTCCGCCCGCCGCACGCAATAGACGGGGCGTCGCCAAAGCGGCAAGACCGAGACAGAGGATCACGGTCATGAGCATCCCCGCCGCCGCATAGAGGGAAAGCGGCGCCGCAAGCAAGAGCATCTGCAGGAAAGCCAGTTCAGAGGCGAGAACAAGAAACCCGGAGGCAAACGCCAGCGACAGCACCCATGCCGAAACCAACCGCCGCAGCGGAACGGGCGCGGATTCTTCTCCCGCTTCCCGCACCGCCCCGAAGCGCGCGTGGGCCGAAAAACAACCCGCCGCCACCGCCGCGTTGACGGCCAACGTAAACCACATCGCCGCCATTGCCCCGAGTGCGGGCAGCGCCCAAAGCAGGACTGCCGCCATGCCCGCCACGCCGCCGAGGGTGTTCAGCGCGTAGAGCCAGAGACCGTCGCGGCCAAGCCTTCGCCGCTTCCCGAACACCGCGCGGCCCGCAACCGGGAGAAACACCCCCATCAATACAGCGGGTGGCGTCAACGTAAGGAGCGAGAGTCCGAGCTTCACCCATGCGATGCCGCCGTTCTCAAGAATCGTCGGCCCCAGTGCCGTCCACAAACCCGATGTCCACGTTGGTAGAAAGACCACCGGCAGGCAAAGCACCGCCACGCCCGCTTCCGCCACGCCGAGCGTCAACCATGGACGGCGCACACGACGCGCGATCCACGCGCCAAGGCCAGAACCCAAGGCAAGCCCGAGAAAGAAACACGCAAATACCCGCGCCGCCGATTCCGATCCCGCGCCGAGGAGATCAACCGTCCGCCGCGTCCACAGCAGTTGGTGGGCAAGCGCCGCCGCGCCGCTGCCTGCCGCGAGAGCGCACGCCCACGCAAATGCGCCCCGCACCGCCGGTTGTTCGTCGATCCGCTCCATCGCCGCCCATACGATGGCCTTTCGTCTCTAATTGCAAGAAACTTGCAATTAGGGGTTGACCGGTATCGCAAACTATTTGCAATAACGTTCTGAATCTGGGTTTCGGCGCTGCCGCACGCCCAAGCTATACACAACCACAACCTCGAAAACAAACATGATGCACAAAGCTATCCTACGCCACACCGCCGCGCTGCCGGCCGTGATCGGTCTCGCCGCCTCCGTCCTCGCCGTGCCCGCCGCGGCGCAGTCCGTCGTCTTCACAGAGGGCGCCGCCGACCTCACCTTCTTCTACGACAGCGCCGCCGACAGCTGGGACACCGTCTTCCGCTCCAAGGGAAACACCGTCGCGACCGGTCTCACCTCGCCCTACGGCACGCCCCCCGGCGGTGTCGGCGGATCGGCCAACGATTTCAATTTCTCCGCACTAACGGTGCAGATCACGACCGCCCCCCTCGTCGAAGTCAACGGCACCGGCTACTTCGTCACACCGGCGGCGGGCACCGGCTACAACATCGAGTCCCAGCCGGACTTCGGTTTCCGCACCCGCCTGCGCGAGGACGACAACGGCACGACCGTCGACCAGTTCGACGCCCTCCGCGCCACCCTCGACACCGCCGCCTCGACCATGCCGGCGGGCGCGGAGTTCATCCTCTTCCGGGCCGGCGATCCCCTCGCGGGCGAACCCGCCAATATCATCCTCTACGAAACCGTGGCCAACAATCTCTCCCACGACTGGCCCGCATGGGGACACACCCACTGGCACTGGGGCTTCTCCGAGCAAGGCGACTACTCGCTCGTCTTCGACTTCCAAGGCATCGGCGGGCTCCACGGTCCGTCATCCACCGACAGCATGACGGTAAACTTCTCCGTCATCCCTGAGCCGCGCGCTTTCGCCGCCGCCTTCGGCCTCATCGCCCTTGGCCTCGTGCTCTTCCGTTTTCGGCGTAACCCCGCCCAAGCATAGCCTCACACCCGACCGCGCTCAGGTGAAGAATTTCGGCTGATACAGCCGTGAAGCCAAGCGAAGTCGCCCACGCCTTCTCCAACTCCACCACCGCGCAAGCGGCTCGGCACTTGTCCGCTGCTTTCCCGGAGAGGGGACATGGGCTTCGCGGGTGTCGCCGCAAGCGGCTCGGCACCTGTCCCCGGCTACGCCAGCGGCCACAGCTCATTTGTACGCACCCGATCCGTGGCTCGCGCCACAGGAGCCGCGCGCTTCAGCCGCGGACACCTCCTTCGTACCAGCCGACGCACGGACCGCTCCCTCTCCTTCACCGCCACGCGCCCCGGCAACTCCCGGAACGCCTCCCGCCGCGTGTCCGTCAACAAACGCGCCCGCCCGTTGATTCGGCTGACCACATGGTAATACCCGTCGCATCCCTCCGGCACACACGCCGCCGCATCCGCCGCACCTTCCCCGTTACACGCCGCGCCACCACACCGGGGGCGACGGGGTTGATGGTTGATGGTTGATGGGCTGAGCATCCGTCTCGCCTTGGCGGGATCCGTGGTTGAAAAAAGAACGGTTGCAGCGTGTCGAAACCGCATGCGGCGCCAAGATGGGACCGCGCTACGCTTAGCCACCGCACCAACGTAGCGTGAAGCTTCAGCGAGCGCCGCGCCGCGCGGACGCTCCAACGCCGCAACCGTTCGTGCCTCGCTGAAGCTTCAGCCTACGCTTACC
>SKLD01000385.1 GCA_007123395.1 Opitutales bacterium | reverse complement strand
TTTTTAAAATTGCATCTTTGAGGTCGAAGAGATGGGGGACATGCACGGGATCCCTTAGACCAATAGGCCAAATGCATCGGAAGCGGAAGCGGCTTTATACCACTTTTACGGATGCTACGCTATGTGGACAAGAGGCGTCTGTTTGGCAACGAGGAGAAAATGGACCATCTTCTCGTGGAACGGCGGCGGAGTCGGCGGGTTTTTTCCCGATGAGGTCGGGAAGCGATTTTGTTGCGCGGCCGATCAGAACCGCCTTACGGGCTTATCAAAGACCGGACAACAGCGCGATTTAGAGGTTGCCGCAGGGCCTGCACGGGATCGTCATGGAGGCATGGACGAATTGCTGAAAACACCGCTCCACGCTTTCCATGAGGCAAACGGCGCGCGCATGGTGCCGTTTGCCGGGTGGTCCATGCCCGTGCAATACACGGGGATTCTGGAAGAGCACCGCGCCGTGCGCGAAGCGGCGGGCCTCTTCGACGTAAGCCACATGGGCGAGGCGGAAGTGCGTGGTCCGGAAGCCGCCGCCTTCCTCGACCGCATTCTGACCAACAACGTCTCCAAACTTGTCTCCGGGCGCGCCCTCTACGCGCTGATGTGCTACGACGACGGGGGTGTGGTGGACGACGTCATCGTTTCGTGTCTCGCACCGGAACGCTACCTCGTCTGCCTGAACGCATCGAACACGGAGAAAGATCTTGAGTGGATGTATGGCCACGCCGTCGGCTTTGACTGCACCGTGGAAGATCTCTCACGGGAGTATGCGCTCCTTGCCCTGCAGGGGCCAAAGGCCGCGGAAATTCTGCAACCGCTGCTCAATCACTCCGTGGCCGACATTCGCCGATTCGACTGCTTGGACGCGCAGATCGCGAGCATGCCCGCTCTCGTGAGCCGCACAGGTTACACGGGCGAAGACGGCTTCGAGTTCTACGTGCCCGCCGCCAAGGCGCAGAACATCGCCAGGATGCTGCTCACTGGCGGAGAGCGCCATGGACTGAAGCCAGCGGGACTCGGCGCGCGCGACAGCCTGCGCCTTGAAGCCGGCCTACCCCTTTACGGGCACGAGATCAGCGCGCATATCAATCCGTTCGAAGCCGGACTTGGCTTCTTTGTAAAATTGAAGAAAGCGGTGCATTTCATCGGCCGCGACGCTCTGGCGAAAGTGAAAGAGCGCGGCCCGTCACGCCGCATCATCCACTTTATTCTCGATGATCGACGCATCGCCCGCGAAGGCGCGGATGTCTTTTCCGGGGACAAACGGGTCGGCCAAGTCGTCTCCGGCACGCTTTCGCCGATTCTGCAAAAGCCCATCGGGTCGGCCCTTGTGGAATCCGCGGCGGCAGATGCCGCCCTCGAGGTTAACATCCGCGGAAAACGCCTGCCCCTCCGCCGCGCCAAGCCTCCCCTGCACAAAGCGGGCTGATCGTTTCCGCAACCCGAAACAATACATAGGCATGCACCAGATCCTCGCTCACAGTTACAAATATTCCCGTAATAAAAACGACAACGACAAACGACCGAACTAAAGAGAAAGCGGCGGGACGCCGCTTCCACTCTTGTTTGCGTCCAAATATTTCTTAGATTCTCAATAATTCGGAGAAAATCAGCCACCTTGTTTCAAGAATTATCAAGCTGCTTTCCGAGAGGCATCAAATAGAGGGGCGATTCACCTTCATCCAAACGTAACGCCTGCACCACTGCGGAATCATCGAAGGCGCCGATTACCACAGTACCGATGCCGAGAGCGACCGCCTGCAAGGAGACGTTTTGGGCCGCATGGCCTGCCTCCATGTGGACGTAGCGCGTCGCTCTTTGTCCATATCGCCGGGCGGTTCGTTCCTCGACACCGGTAATGACCATGACTACAGGCGCGCTCATGATTGCATCCTGATAGAGGGCTGATTCAAAGAGATCACCGCGCCGGTCTCCGGACAAAACTTTTTCCAGACGGTGGCCTCGGGTCACATAGCGATAGAGACCGTCGGGAATTTCTTCCAATCCGGTGATCAAAAAATAGATCTCCAGCGGATAAGTGGCACCGGCGGATGGCGACGTGCGCAACCCTCTACGCTCTTCAGTGATGCCTTGGGCCGCCCATGCCAACTGGCCGATGTCACGCAAAGGCAAGGGCGCATCCCCGTATCTGCGGATGGATCGCCGTTCGTGCAACGCTTCCTCGACCGACATATCACCGGATACAGACGGCTGGGGCAGCGCCATTCCTTGCTTCTCCTCCGCCACAGTTTGTTGAGCGGTCATCGCGGACAACGCGATGACGATTACCTTCCATGAAAAACCTTTCATAACTGCATCCTCCCTACCCCGGAAGATAGAGAAATTGCCTTCGGATGGGCAAGCCGGAACGGTGAATTCTTACACCGCTAAGGCGCGACGCCGGGCGAACACGAGCCAATAGGCGAGCCCGGCCAACCCGGCGAGAATGATCGAATAAGCGGGCTCCGGAATAACCGTCACCTCCACGCCACCGACGAAGACCGTCGATCCCGCGAACACGGTGTCACCGTTTATGACAAGGCTGTTGAATTCGGAGAATCCGTCGACCAAGCCTTCTCTGGTAGGTCCAGCAGCAAAATCTGCGCGCTTAGCAAAGGACAGGAGCCAGCATCCCCGGACGCGCACGGGTGAAACCAATGGATTAAAACTTTCGCCCAACCGCCGACCCGCATAATCCGTGAAGTTTCATGGAAGCAGAGCTGCATGTTTTCTAATTGATACTATGGTGCTATTGACCGGACAACTCCCAGCGCGTTCCCGGATACCAAATTCCAGACGGGAAAAACCCTCCGATGGGCGGTGCGGGGCAAAATTTCGTCTTCAGGCAAACGGTTTGGGAACCGTAGCGTGTCCGTTGACGAAAACACGGCGGTATGCTTCCTTCGACGGGAAACGATGAGAGAACTGCACCCGACCTCAGGTTACTCTACGGCAGAGGAAATCGCCAACAGCATCACCCACGGCGTTGGAACCGCGCTCGCGGTCGTCGGTCTAACCGTCGCCGTGATCGTGGCAACCCTGCGCGCGGACGCAGCCCTTGTCACGGCGGTCGCCGTCTACGGGGCGAGCATCTTGGCGCTCTACCTTGCCTCGACGCTCTACCACAGCGCTCGAAATCTCCGGTGGAAGCAGCGCTTTCTCGTGCTCGACCATAGCTGTATTTTTCTTCTTATCGCCGGAACCTACACGCCGTTCGCACTTGGTCCCCTGCGCGGGCCGACTGGCTGGACGCTGCTCGGGGTCATCTGGGGCCTCGCGGCGGCGGGGATCGCCCGCGAATTTTTCGCCCGTCGACGCGGCGGGGTCGGCTCCGCCCTCATCTATCTTGCCATGGGTTGGCTTTGCCTGTGGGTGATCGTGCCGCTGTGGGTAAATCTGCCGCGGGTGAGTTTCGTCCTCCTCCTGACGGGCGGTCTGTTTTATTCCGTAGGCGTCATCTTCTACCTCTACCGACGCATTCCGTATCACCATGCCATCTGGCATCTGTGGGTCATGGGCGGCTCGGTTTTCCAATATTTTGCAGTGATCCATTTCTTGAGCCATTGGCACCACACTGCCTGACCCCGCCAAGCCTCTACAGAGAGATGCTTTGCCACCGGGCGCAGGCCTCCGCGGGCGTCAGCGTCCCCTCTAACATGCGGGCAATGTCGGGCCGGAAGATGCCGCGCACCGCGTCATCAAAGCCCGGTCGGTTGAAGGGCAGATGGAAAAACACCTCTGTGCTCTCCAGGGCCTCGCGGAAGGGTACCACCTTTGGATCGGGCTGCCGCGACCACAGGCGCATAGGGGTGCAGCTTATGCCGGGGTCACCGCCCGGCGAGAGTTCCGCGGCGCTCTCTTCGAGTCGCCGCCCATAGCCCTCGATAAACCGCAGAACATACCGCGCCGCCGCCTCCTTCACCGGACTTCCGCTGAAGACCCCGATTCCGAATCCCGCGAGGGCAATACGCGGCCGACCGCCGACAGACGGAAAACGCGCCGTGCTGTAGCGTTCGCGCCCAAGGAAGCGGTCCTGCGCTGCCTTTACCCCGTCGTCGTTGTGCAGCATCATGGCGGCCCGCCCTTCGTAGAAATGCCATGCGAACGCGCGGTAGCCGTCGTTTTCTGGCGCAGGCTGGCAACAGGACGGCGGCCGCGCAAGGGAAACATAGCGCTCCAAAGCCTCGATGCCGGCGGGATCGTCGAAGCGCGGCGAGCCTTCCTCGTCAAAGACGGGTCGGCCCGTGGCGGAGGCCATAACATTGAAGACGGTCAGCTCGCTCCCCTGCCCTCCCCGCAAAGAGACACCAAAGACATCCTCTTCCGGCCGGTGCAAGGCCCGCGCATGGCGAACAAAGGCATCCATCGTCCACGCTCCCGACGCATCGAGCGCGCGCGGGTCGGCGAGGCCCGCCGCAGCGACAAGATCGCGCCGGTAGTGGGTCCCCTGCACAAACAAATCGCAGGCGAGGAAGCGGTATGAACCATCGAACGATATACTCAGCCGTCGGTGCGAGGGGTCGTAATCCGCGCTCCGCTCCCATGCGTCCACCCACGGATCGAGCGGCATCAAGCCATTCGGACCGGATAGGCGCGGCACCCAGTGCGGCCAGACATCAATGACATCCGGCCCCTCCCCCGCGCTCCACGCGGCGAGCACATCTTCCGCGTAGTTCTCGATCCCGCGCGGGACGTATTCAAACTCCAGATCGCCCTCCTCCGCGCAGAACGCCTCTCCCGCCCGCGCGAATGCAATGGTGCGTCCTTCGTTGGGATTTGAATCCCAGTAAACCAGCTTCCTTTTTTTCATTTGCCCCGATACCATTTTTCGACCTTGCGCCATACGTCGGCGTGCCGCCGCGCCAATTCCGTCATGGTGACTTCCTGGAAACCGAAAACGAGCGGCTTCACGGTGTCATTGAGCTTGGCGGCGAGGCGGCTCCCCGCTTTCGCCCCCGCCGCCGCGCCGACAATGGAGCCGACGGTCGCTCCGTTGCAGTCCGTGTCGAGACCCGCCGCCACCGCCTTGCATACGGCGTCGTCCACCCCGCCTTCCGCGTAGAGAAGACTGAGGACGCAATAGACGGCGTTGTTGATTGTATGCACCGGGCTCATACGAAGAAACTCATCGTCAGCGTCGACGCGTTCGAGGGCGGTCCACAGATCCGGGGCCTCCGCCGCGACGGTAAGAGCCTGCCGCACGCGGCGCGCAAGGCGGCAGTCCGCCGGAATTTCGGATAGGCCGATCTCCACCCAGTCGCGCGGATTGTCCACGGCAAAGGCCGCCGCCTGCATAGCGGCGAAGAGCATCTCACCGTAAATTCCGTTGCGGGTGTGTGTCCAGCAGGCATCGCGGTAGGCGAACTCCGCCGCCAGCTCCGGCTTGCCCGCGCAGGCCCATGCCCAGCCGTCGGCGCGGATCTGGGCACCGATCCACTCGCGGTAGGGATTCTTGTGTGTGCGGGTGTATTCCGGAGTCGCCCACGTGTTCGGTTCGGCGCGGTTGCCGTGGCGCAGGGAGCGGTTCCAGAAGTTCAAGATGGCCTGTGTCTCCGCCGTGCAGATGGCGGCGTAGGGAAGGCGGTGCGTCCAGTAATAGGCGACATCATACCACTCGAAGTCCGGGCCGACCGACTCAAGCACGCCGAGGCCGACAAGGGTGTAGTGGACATCGTCGTCCGGCTCCATGTAGGCGATTTTCTCCCGCGTCGAGGCCGGACAACGCGTCACGCGGGTACCGGAACACGACGGGCGACCGGAGAAGTAATCGGCCAACGGCCATTCACCCAGCGACTCTAGATGGGCGCGGATACGGTGACGCCCGACGGTCCGGCCGTTCTCCACCGCCATGCCGAAGTCGCCGGATTCGACCGGCTTGCCCAAGGCACAACCCGCCGCACGCCCCGACCACGCGCCATTCATGCGGTCGAGCAAATCGTCCCCGGAAGGCTGCCAACCCAGATCACGCGGCCCGTCCGGACGCAGGGCACGGATGGCCCCGAGATCGTTGGGCTCGGCGGTGGAAAGCGCGGCGTTACGCGAAAGCGCGGCCAATGCTTCCCAGAGCGGCCGCGCCTTGTCCACGTTCCACTGGTCCGCCTCCGTCTGTAAGGCGAGAACCGCTGTTTCAAGCTCCGCGGGAACTTCACATCCCTCGTCGCGGCATTGCCACAGCTCTTCGCGGAGCAGCTCAGCCTCGGGTCTCCATCCTGCCATAGAGCTACCTTTCGGGCATCGGCCAGACACGCAAGCGCCAAAACTGGGAGTCTCCCCCGGCTTCCGCCGGCGACGCAAGCTCTTCGCCGTCCGCCGCGCCGATGTGCGGCATCCCGTCATCGCGCCAGTCGCGCATGTCGCCCGAAGTCTCCTTCTGGTACACCATGCGCGCGCGCGCCGACCACCGCAGTTCACCGGCCTCCCTCTCGTATACCACGGCGGGAGCCTGCGGGGCGGGCGGCGGATTGTCGCGGAGTTCCCGATACTTAACGAGGGCGTCGACAAAGAAGTAATCGCCCCAGATAAGACCGTTGTTGTAGGCCGATGAAGGCTCGAGGGAAGCGGGATGGTGGTAGCCGCCCTTGCGCAGGATGCTCATTTCGGGATAGTCGCCGGTGGCGAGAAATGGTGCCTCCGTGAGACTCAGGAGTGTCCCGCGCAGCGCTTCGCTGAACTCCCCGTAGTCCGGGTCCGCCGGGTCCATCGCCGCAAGCAACCGGACAAGGCCGGCGGCGGCAAGGGCGGCGGCGGAAGTGTCATAGTCCGTCCTGAAATCGACCTCGTAAGCGTAGTCAAAATCCCATGCGGGAACATAGACACCGGGCTGCCGGTGCTCCCCGGGGTAGCGGTCGGGCAAACGGTCGATGTAGTAGCGCACGGCTTCGCGCGCCGCCTCGAGAACCTCCGGATGGCGCGTGTGGTAGTAAGCGAGGCAGATACCGTAGAGCCACCAGCCCTGCCCGCGCGACCATGTGGAGGCATCCGTCCATCCCTGCTTGCCCTCGTTGAGGATGAACTCTCCATAGGTCGGCGAGGACTCCTCCCAGTCGAAATAGCCCCGCTGCCAAGAGCCGGAATTGCCGGGATTGCGGTTGGCATTCAGCGTCTCGTGGATGTTTAGGGCGTGGCTCACTGCCTTTTCGCGAAAATCAAGGGCCTCGGCATCGTCGTCCGCGATCCAGGAGGATCCGAGGAGTTGCTCCATGTTCGGCGAATGATCGATAAAGGCGTGAAAATGCCATGTGCGCGGTTCTGCGCTCGTGCGGCGGCGGTAGCCGTAGACGCCGGCCTCTTCGAAGAACCGGCCCGTATTCGTGAGCCGGTCGTAGGGTTCCACAAGGCGGCGCGAGAGTTCGAGTATCGTCTGCCGCTGTTCTTCGCGTTCGGCGTCGTTTTCCGCCTGTTCCATCCAACGGCGGAAGACGGCGTAGTTGTTCACCGTCATGTCGTTGCCTGTGTAGGAGCGCACCGGTTCGCTCCATTGCCGCGCCCACGCCCGCCACTGCGCGCGCTGAGCCGCGTCGTCCTCGATCTCCGCCATTATCCAGAGCAGAGCCGCGAAGGAGCCGCGCGCCCAGAAGTTTCCGTTGGCGCGCGCCGTGTGCCATGTGCCGTCCGGTTCGTCGCGACCGGGGGTGAGGTCGAGGTTGATCGTGTATTGTGGAAAATACGGCACCCGCGCGGGATCCGCCTCCGCAGCATTGACCGTTTCAAGGAAATCCACGGTGGCGAGCATCTTCGCCTGCGCAAGGTCGAGGGCGGCTTCGATGCGGTAGTCGAGGACCGGGTCCGGCGCGAACGTCGCGTAGGAGACGGCGGGGATCCAAAAAGCGCTCAGTCCGAAGACCGCGCCGCGGAAAAAATGAACGACGGTTCGGATTTTCATGGTTATGTGTGGCCGGTCCGGGTCTTGTTCGAGCATCATCGCGATTCTAGTGGTTGGCAGAGGTTCGCGCCATACGATTTTGCGCCTACCGACGGTCGCTCTGCGGCAGAGTCAAGCGGAGATGGACCTACCGCGGTTGACGAGTCCGCGCCGCGCCGTCTCTCTTTGTTTCCATGCGCAAGCCAAACATCCTCCTTATCCTCAACGACGACATGGGTTTCTCGGACCTCGGCTGCTACGCCGGCGAAATCCGCACACCCCATCTCGACCGTCTCGCCGGCGGCGGACTGCGCTTCACCCAGTTCTACAATACGGCGAGGTGCTGCCCCTCGCGCGCCTCGCTCCTCACCGGCCTACACCCGCACCAGGCGGATGTCGGCCACATGATCGG
>SKLD01000438.1 GCA_007123395.1 Opitutales bacterium | reverse complement strand
TCTCCAGCACACAGTAGGTGATCACCTCCACCCCGCTGAACTCCGCCGCACGGTGCAGCGCCGCCACCCACACCTCCCGCTGACCCTCCAACAGCAACCGACGCTTCTGGATCACCCGCGATGTCACATGATAAACCGCCGACCCGTCCTCACGTTTTATTCTGATTTCACCCATAATTGAAAAACATTGGAGCATTCGGAGACAAAACACAATAAATTTCTTCAAGAAATATATCCTGTGCAACGGAAAGTATGTTTAAAGGCATCATGTCGCACATTTCGGAACGGATTGCAATATCAAATTTCTTCGAGAACATGCATTGGGGGGCCGGTTGCGCGGGTTTTGCAGACCCGCCCGAAATGGTCCGGGTCGGGGGAGCAGGCGGACTGGAGATTTCGCGCCATGGTATTCTTCCCCGCGGGGACGGGTTCGGTATACTTTCGTGCGCGGACGGGTTTTCGCTTTCCTGTAGCTCGGGGACGCGTTGCGAGGCACAGAGAAGTCTCTCCGGAACGCCGCATCGGCGGCAACCCAAACCCCAATGGCGCTCGGATAAGGCCGATTTCGCTGAGCCTGTCCACGGCCTTACGCGGTCTAAAGACCCGCGCTCCCGCGAGCCATCCGCTTATCCGAGCGCCATTGCAGCCAAACCCGGAGGCAGATCCTTGTGTTCTTACAGAGTAGAACTAAACTCCGGCAACGCACGGTGAACGCAGGGGCGGAGCTGACTCTTGCGCGCTGGCTTCCGAAACAATCTTGCCAGTCGGGCAAAGGCCTTTTTTTCTAACCAACTCTTACACAATTCCCGAACCGAACGGAAAGGACATTACCATGGCTATGGATTTTGACGAGATATTGCTTGAAGCGGAGGAGAGCATGGAAAAGGCGCTCAACCACACCCTTCACGAATTCGCGAATCTCCACACCGGCAAGGCCACGCCCGCGATAATCGAGAATCTGCAGATCCCCGTCGAAGCCTACGGGACGAGCATGGCTCTGCGCGAACTCGGTGCCATCACAACGCCCGACATGCGCACACTCTCCGTGCAACCATGGGACAAGGGTACCGCCAAGGCTATCGAGAAGGCCATCCGCAATGCCAACCTTGGATTCAACCCGGTTGTGCGCGGCACGACAATTATCGTGCCCGTGCCGGAACTGTCTGGCGACCGGCGGCGCGACCTTGCCAAGATTTGCTCCGCGCACGCCGAGGACGGTCGCGTGAGTGTCCGCCAAGCCCGCCAACACGCCATGGAAGGTATTAAGAAAATCAAGGCGGACGGCCACGAATCGGAGGATGATATCAAAATCTACGAGAAAGAGGTGCAGGCTCTCACCGACAAGTATGTCGCTCGCATCAACGAGGCCTTTGAGGCCAAGGAAAAAGAACTCTTGCAAGTTTGAAGGCACCACTCCCTTCCGCTGACGACACCGGGTCGACCGAGGATTCCGGCGCGGAGACGCTATCCGCGCGCATGGATTTCCTTCGGCAAAATGCCCGCCGGATCGTCGTCAAGCTGGGCACGCACACTCTCACACACGCCGACGGCGGGCTCAATGAGGCGCGGATCCACGGGCTTTGCGATCAAATCGCCTCCCTGCGCAGGCGGGGCATTGAGGTCGTCGTCGTCAGTTCCGGAGCCATCGGGTTAGGGGTGGGCAGTCTCGGGCTGGCGCGCCGTCCCGCCGACCTCGCTTCCCTCCAGGCCTGCGCCGCCGTGGGGCAGACGATCCTCATGCAGACGTGGCGCGAAGGCTTTCGCCGGCACGGTATCGGCGTCGCGCAAGTCCTCCTCACCCACGAGGATGTCCGCAGCCGCAACCGCCACCTCAACTGCCGGAACACCTTGGAGCGCCTCCTTCAGCTCGGCGTCGTGCCCGTCGTCAACGAGAACGACACCGTCAGCGCACGCGAAATCAAGTTCGGTGACAACGACATGCTCAGCGCCCTCACCGCCAGCCTCACGCGCGCCGACCTCCTCGTCATCCTCTCCACCATTCCGGGACTGCTCGACCGCACCGGCGACGGTTCGCTCGTGCCCGTCGTCGAGGAGATCACACCCGCTGTCGAAGCCATGGCGGGCGGCTCCGACAATCCCCTCGCAACCGGCGGCATGGTCAGCAAGATCGCCGCCGCCAAGGTCGCCACGCGCTCCGGCACCGCCGTCTATATCGGCGACGGCAGCGACCCGC
The DNA here is from genome assembly GCA_007123395.1 of Opitutales bacterium. Taxonomy (GTDB): domain Bacteria; phylum Verrucomicrobiota; class Verrucomicrobiia; order Opitutales; family Oceanipulchritudinaceae; genus SLLG01. The sequence continues at coordinate 6,122 of SKLD01000438.1, read as the reverse complement.
AGATCCTTCTGCACCTCGTCAGCGGGCGCTCGCGCGGCACGTTTTTCGTCCCGGTTTCCCTCTCCCTTGACGCCAAGCGGCGGTGGGTCGCCTTCTTCGAGTCTCCCGGCGGCACACTCCACGTCGACGCCGGTGCCGCCGAGGCCCTGCGCCACGGCGGCGGCAGCCTCCTCGCCAAGGGCATGAAACGCGTCGACGGGCGCTTCGCGCAGGGTGCCGTCGTCACCATCGCCGGACCCGACGGCGCCGTCATCGCCCGCGGCATCGCCCAGTTCAGCGCCGATGAACTGCGCGCCGTCGCCGGTCTCGACTCCGACGCCATCCGCGCCCGTCTGCCCGGCTGCAAACGCACCGAAGCCGTCCATCGCAACACCCTCGTCCTCCTCTGAAACCCGGGAAGGGCGGGGGGCCAATGGCCGCGGTTGCGCGTTCGGCTCGCCGACAATTGAGGGCCGCCGCGGCGTTCCGATGCGAAAGGCGGTTGTTCCGGCGCGCCGCCCCCGATCTCTTGCGGGCAGCAGTGTATCGCCCCGGTTGTTCACATCCGCACAATATACATTTCCCATGCCCTTCCATAAGTAGAATCCCCTGTTTTGGCCTTTGTTCTATATTTCCTTTACACGCATCGTTTTTATACCATAATTTTTCCCTTGATTCGAACTCGTTTGTTCACATTGTCTTCGCTTCCCACAGTGCTTAATCAGGATGTCAACGAATACCGCATATGAAGAACCGACGGGGCATACCGTTCTCTGTGCGTGTGTAAAGAAAATGCTCATGGCCGGTGCCGTCAGGTGCCTATAGCCGAGCCGATTGCGAAAAAATTGAAAAATCATGAGTCTCTTCAGTTTTCCATTTTACAGAATCATGGGTGCCTTGGTAGCAACGGCTAAAGAATTAACCCTATTGGCGGGCTGGCCGCCGGGGGTACGGTTCTAGCTCAAGCGAGGTATTACTATGAAGAAGACACTTTTTCTAATCGAGGATGAGGACCTGCTTTGCGAACTGTTCGCGGAGTATGTGCAGATCATTCCGAATTTGGCCTACCTTGGTGACGCGCGTGACGGGGCGACCGCGCTGAAGAAGTGTTTCGAGCTGCACCCCGACATCGTCATCGTGGATATCCGCATGCCGGAGATGAACGGCCTTGAGATCCTGCAACGACTGCACGAGCAACTGCCCGAGACGAGGATCATCATCTTTTCGGGAACGGTCGATGACGACAGCCTGCGCCTCGCCATGGAGCACGAGACGGACGCTTATATCGAAAAGGCCTACGGGCTGGACGAGCTGAAGCGCGGGATCGAATACGTCATGCTGGGTCGCAAATACTACAGTCCGGGCATCATGCGCCTGCTGACGAATTACCAAGTGGGTTGATCTGGTCGAGTAACTCTCCGGCGGCGCGGGCGGCGGTCACGCGGCCTGTGCGCACGGCGTCTTCGAGGGCGGAGAGCTTAGGAGCAATGGCGGGATCGCCGTAGAAGCGGTTGCGCAGGCCTTCGTCGATAAGGGCATGGAGCCACTCCACTTCCTGCTGCTGCCGACGGCGTGCGAAAACACCGCTGCGCCGCGTCTCCTCAACAAACCGCTCAACGCGTTCCCACAGTTCCGGAAGCCCCGCGCGGGTGTGCGCGGAGAGGGTCACGGCCTTGGTCTCCCAGCCCTCCGTCGCCGGTTGGAGAAAGGAGAGCACGCGGTTCAGCTCCGCTTTGGCGAGGCGGGCGCGGCGTTCGTTCTCGCCGTCGGCTTTGTTCACGGCGATGGCGTCGGCGAGTTCCATCACACCCTTTTTGATGCCCTGTAATTCGTCCCCCGCGCCCGCGATGAGGACGAGGAGGAAGAAGTCGACCATCGAGCGCACAAGCCCTTCGCTTTGGCCCACGCCCACGGTCTCGAGGATCAGCGTGTCGAATCCGAACGCTTCGCAGAGCAAGACGGTTTCCCGCGTCTTCCGCGCCACGCCGCCGAGGGTGCCGCCGCTGGGGGAGGGGCGGATAAAGGCATTGGGATGGCGCGCGAGCGTTTCCATGCGCGTTTTGTCGCCGAGGATGCTGCCGCGCGAGAGCGAACTGGAGGGATCGACAGCGAGGACGGCGATTTTGTGACCGCCGCCGCACAGCCACGAGCCGAGCGATTCGATGAGGCTGCTCTTGCCCGCTCCGGGCACTCCCGTGATGCCAATACGGACGGAATTACCCGTCTCGGGCATGAGGTCCGCGAGGATTGCCTGCGCCAGTGCCTGGTGCCGGGGCGAGTTGGACTCGACGAGCGTGATCGCGCGGGCAAGGACGGTGCGGTCGCCCGCGCGGATGCCGGCTACATAGTCGTCGGCCGCGAGTTCGGAGCGCCGCTTTGGCGGTGGCAGCGGGCCGGCCCCGCTTTCCATCGTTCCCGGCATAACGCTGAGCGCGGTGCGGAAGGGTCGTTCGCCGTTGGTCTCGTTCATCAGCCTCTAGTGGAACGGGCAAAACGACTGCACGCAAGCACCGGTCCATCTGGACAAACGCAGCATACGCCGTTTGCCTGCTTCGATGGATTGGGACCTCACTTCGTTTTTTCCCTCTGTCGAAAGCGCCGAATACGGCCGATTCCGCGAGGCTCTGGAACGCACGGCAGACGCTTTGCGCCCGCGTGTCGAAGCTCTCGCTCTTGAACCCGCCGCAGGGGAGGAAGCATGGGTTTGCCTCTTGCTCGATATCGAGGACTTTCAAGCGCGGCTTTCCCACCTCGGTGCCTACCTGAGCTGCCTCACGGCGGCGGACACGGCGAACGAGGCCGCGACGACGGCGGAGAGCGCCTACGCCGAACTGCGGGCGCGGGCCGAAACGATAGGCGAAGGCATCGTCGCGGCCCTCGGGCGTGCGCCGGAGGCAACGCTTGAGGCCGTCCTACGCGACAAGCGTTTGGAGGGGGCGGAATTCTACGTGCGCGAGACAAAGAGTCTCGCCGCGCACCGCATGGACCTCCCGCGCGAGTCTCTCAACGCCGCGCTGTCCGTCAACGGCACGAAAGCATGGAACCAACTTTATGCACGCTTGAGCGGCGAGCTGACGTTTCCCATACGCAAGGCGGACGGTGCGGAGGAGCGCGTCCCCATGGCGCGCCGCGCCAACTTGCTCGCGTCGCCCGCCCGCGCTTTGCGTGAGGCAGCGTTCACCGGCGGCAACGAGGCGTGGGCCGGTTACGAAACGGTTTGCGAGCGGGCACTCAACGCCATCGCCGGCGCGCGGCTTACCCTCGACCGCGAGCGGGGTGTGGAGCACTTTCTCGATAATGCCTGCCGCAGCGCGCGTATCCGCCGGGAAACCCTCGATGCGATGTTCACCGCCATCGGCGACGCGGCACCGGCCCTCCAGAGGTTGGCCGCATACCGCGCGGAGTTGCTGGGCGAGCCGCGGGCGTCCTACCGCGATCTCGCCGCGCCCGCCTTCACGCCGCCGGAGGACGAGCCGCCGATGGAGTGGGAGGAGGGGTGCCGCTTGATCGGCGACGCCTTCGCCGCGGCATATCCCGCCCTCGGTGCGTTTTTCCACGAGTCGCTCGCGGCGCGCTGGTACGATCACACACCACGCCCAAGCAAGCGGCCCGGCGGCTTCTGCACGACTTCGCGGCTCAGCGGCGAGAACCGCGTCTACATGACCTATGAGGCCGACCTCGGCTCCGTCCTCACGCTCGCGCACGAGGTCGGCCACGCATGGCATTCACGGATCCTGCGCGGGGCGCGTCCTTTCGCCTCGGGGTATCCCATGACGCTCGCGGAGTCGGCCTCTACCTTTGCGGAGATGATTCTCGTGGAGGGCGTCATGCAGAGCGACGCTTTCTCCGTCGGTCGAAAACGCGCCCTCCTCGACACCGACCTGCGCCGCGCCGTAATCTTCACCCTCGAGTTGCCCGTGCGCTTTCATTTTGAGAAACGATTCTACGAAGAACGCCGCGATGGATTTGTCCCTGCCCGCCGCCTGCGGGAGTTGATGGTCGCGGAGCAAAAGCGGTCTTTCGGCGTTACCCTTGGCGAAGACGGCGCGGACCCGCTCTTCTGGGCATCGAAGCAGCACTTCTACGCCGATGCGGTCATGTTTTACAATTTCCCTTACACGTTTGGCTACCTCCTCAGCCAATCGCTCTTCGCACGCTTCCGGGAGCAAGGGCCTTCTTTTCTCGGCGAATACGAGAGCTTCCTCGCGCAATCCGGGAGCATGCGCTGCGAAGATCTCATCCGCGAGTCCCTCGGCGAATCTATCGACGAGCCCGCTTTCTGGTTCCGCGCCCTGAGCCCCCTTCAGTCGCTTCCTCCGGCCCTTGAAGCACTCCGCACGGACGGCGGCGGCGGTTGAGTGCCCGGCAAGCCACTGGCCACGGCGGCGGAACCTTGCGCGGTATTGCTTTCCACCGCCGCGCACGGTGATCATGGGCCGCAACCATGGCAGACCTCCCTTTTCCCTTTCTTCGCGAGCATGTGCCGCTTGCACCGCTGACGACTTGGCGCATCGGCGGTCCGGCCCGCTACCTCGCCGAACCGCCGGCGGAGAAAATGCCGGACTTGCTGGCATGGGCACGGTCGGCGGGATTGCCGGTTTGGATACTCGGGCGCGGTTCCAATGTCTTGATCGACGACAAGGGATTGTCCGGCCTCGTTATTCTCACCCGTAACATTTGGCAGGAGATCCGGCATGAGGGCGACTTCCTCGTCGCGGGTGCCGGTGTGTCCCTCCCGCGTTTGTGCAAGGCGGCGGCGGCGGAAGGGTATTCCGGCTTCGAGTTCTTTATCGGTATTCCCGGAACGGTCGGGGGCGCCGTCTTCATGAACGCCGGCTTCGGCCCCGGTGATCCGCGCGACACGCGCGCCGTCCTCGAAGACGTCGGTCTGGTGCGGCGCGACGGCGAGGTGACGCGCGTGCCGGCGGCGGACCTGCGCATGGACTACCGCCACAGCGTCTTGCAGGACGCGGGGAACGCATTGGGCGATGCTGTTGTGACTGACGCGCGCTTCCGCCTCGAACACCCTGGCGACGCCGCTGCCATCCGCGACGAAACCCGCAAACACCTTGCCGACCGCAAGCGCAAGCAACCGCTCACACGGCCCACGGCGGGCAGCGTCTTCCGCGCCAGCGACGGGGTGCCCGCCGCCGTCCACATCGACCGCGCGGGCCTCAAGGGATACCGCGTCGGCGACGCCTGCGTGAGCCCGAAACACGCCAACTGGATCGAAAACCTCGGCCACGCCACCGCCGCCGACGTGCGCGCCCTCATCGACCACGTGCGGACCACCGTGCAGAAGGTCTTCGGCGTCACCCTCGAGCCGGAGGTGCGGGAGCTGGGCGGCGGCGGTTAGCCCGGATTCCTACAGGTCTTCGATGACGGACTCCACCAACTCGACCTGACTGATTCCCCGCTTTTTGGCGGTGCGGCGGAGCTTCTCCCGCAGGTCGGGGTGTATCCTCACCTCCAAGCGGACGGACGGCTTGCGCTTGCGCCCCGCGCCCGGACGCGCACCGCCGCGCGGGCTTGTCTTGCGAAAGATTCCGCGCCATGGATTGCCGGACCATGCCACTCTTCGATACCGCAAACCTTCTTCTTATCGCCGGTCCGTGTTCGCTCGAAAACGAGACCGTGACGATGCGCGTCGCCGAAGCGCTCGCCCGCCTGCGCGACGCCGAGCCCGACCTCAACTGCGTGTTCAAAGGTTCCTTCGACAAGGCCAACCGCACCTCGTTGGACAGCCCGCGCGGCCCCGGCATGGAGGCCGGGCTCGAACTCCTTGCGCAGGTGAAAGAGCGTTTCGGCTTCCCTGTGCTAACCGACATCCACGCCCCCGCCCAGGGCGCGCCGGTGGGAGCGGTCTGCGACGTGCTCCAGATCCCCGCCTTTCTCTGCCGCCAAACGGATCTTCTCCTCGCCGCGGCGGCGACCGGACGGGTCGTCAATGTGAAGAAAGGGCAGTTTCTCTCGCCCTACGAAATGGAGTTTGTCGTCCGCAAGCTGGAGGGCGCAGACGCGGCGGAAATCTGGCAGACGGAACGCGGCACCACTTTCGGCTACCGGAACCTCGTCGTCGACATGCGGTCCTTTGCCCTCATGCGTGCCTTCGGTCACCCGGTCGTCTTCGACGCCACTCACAG
>SKLD01000194.1 GCA_007123395.1 Opitutales bacterium | reverse complement strand
CGCAGCACGCTGCGGCCGGCATAGAGCGCGCTCTCGCCGAGATCCTCCTCGATGCGGAGGAGCTGGTTGTATTTGGCAATGCGGTCGGAGCGGCTGAGCGAACCGGTCTTGATCTGGCCGCAGTTGGTGGCCACGGCGATATCGGCGATAGTGTAGTCCTCCGTCTCGCCGGAGCGGTGGGAGAGCACGCTGGTGTAGCCGTGTTCCTTGGCCAGTTCGACGGCGTCGAGGGTCTCGGTGAGCGAGCCGATCTGGTTGACCTTGACGAGGATCGAGGTGGCCACGCCGAGATCGATGCCCTTCTGGAGAAACTTGGTATTGGTGACAAAGAGATCGTCGCCGACGAGTTGCACCTCTTCGCCGAGGCGGTCTGTGAGTGTCTTCCAGCCCGCCCAGTCGGCTTCGTCGCAGCCGTCCTCGATGGAGAGAATCGGATACTTTTCGCAGAGGCCGGCGAGGAAGTCGACCATCTCGTCGCTGGTGCGCTCGGAGCCGTCACTCTTGCTGAAGACGTATTTCTTCTTCTTTTTGTCGTAGAACTCACTCGCGGCGACATCCAAGGCGAAGACAATGTCGGTGCCAAGCTTGTAGCCGGCGTTCTTCACGGCCTTGGCGATGACGTCGAGCGCCGCTTCATTGCTCGCGAGGGCCGGGGCGAAGCCGCCTTCGTCGCCGACGGCTGTGGAAAGCCCGCCCGCCTTGAGGACGGCCTTGAGAGCGTGGAAAATCTCGGCGCCCATGCGGAGGGCCTCGCGGAAGCTGTCCGCTCCGACCGGCATGATCATAAATTCCTGAATATCGATAGGCGCGTCGGAGTGCGCGCCGCCGTTCATGATGTTCATCATGGGCACAGGCAGCACCTTGGCATTGGTGCCACCGATATAGCGGAAGAGCGGCAGGTCGAGGGCCGTGGCGGCGGCCTTGGCCGTGGCCATGGAGACGCCGAGAATGGCGTTGGCGCCGAGCTTCTTCTTCGAGTCGGTGCCGTCGAGATCGAACATGGCTTGGTCGATGCCGACTTGGTCGACAGCGTCCATCCCGAGCAACTCGGGGGCAATGAGCGTCTGCACATTGTGCACGGCCTTGAGGACGCCCTTGCCGCCGTAGCGCTTCGTATCGATGCCGGAAGCGGCTTTGCCGCGCAGGCCGCCGTCACGGAGTTCGAGGGCTTCGTTCTCGCCCGTGCTTGCGCCGGAGGGGACGGCCGCGCGCCCGACGGCGCCCGACTCCAGTTCAACGTCGACCTCGACGGTCGGGTTTCCGCGCGAATCAATGATTTCGCGCGCTCGGATGTCTACGATTGTTGTCATACCAAAATGCATCGTGGTGGATTTTCCCGACCTGTCTTGCACCCCCGTGGCGTAATGTCAATGGAACCCACCCCGCCGCGCGCCTTTTTTCCGCATGGGCTGCGGTTTCGCGGCTTGCCGCCGTCCGCAGGCGGGCAATACTGAGCGCCCGAACATGCCTGCGGAACTGCGGATCATCTGTGTTGTCGTGATCGACAGCTTCGGAATGGGGGCGTTGCCCGACGCCGCCGACTATGGCGACGAAGGTGCGCACACGGGCGCACACCAAGCAGCGGCGGTTGGCGGGGCGCGTTGGCCTCTGCTCTCCCGTTGGGGCCTTGGGAACGCGGCGGCCCTGCGCGGCGACCGCATACCGGGAGTGCCGCCCGCCGCGCGTCCGGAAGCGTCCGCCGGTCTCATGGCACTGCGGTCGCCGGGCAAGGACACCGTCACAGGTCACTGGGAACTGGCGGGCGTTGTGCTCAACCGTCCGCTCAGAATCTTTCCGCCGGGACCGCCGTCCTTTCCACGGGATCTGCTGGACGCCTTCCGCGCTGAGTTCGACACAAGCGTCCTCGGCGACTGCGCGGCCTCCGGCACGGAGATCATTCAACGCCTCGGCGACGAACACTGTCGCACGGGCCATCCCATCGTCTACACATCGGCGGATTCGGTCGTGCAGATCGCGGCGCACGAAGACGTGGTTCCGCTGGAGCGGCTCTACGCTATGTGCGCGTTCATGCGCGAGCGGTGCGACGCGTTGCAGGTCGGCAGAGTTATCGCGCGGCCCTTCGAGGGCGCCGCCGGGGAATACCGCCGTACGGCCCGGCGGAAGGATTTCGCTATGCGGGTGCCGGGCGAGACCGTCATGGCTCCGCTCCGTCGCGCGGGCGTGCGGACCGTCGCGGTCGGGAAGATCGGAGACATCTTCAACAATGAAGGGTTTGACGACATCCACCCTGACAAAGGCAACGACGCCTGCCTCGGCCGGCTCGAAACACTCCTGCGCGCGCGCTTTGATCGACCGGCGTTTGTCTTTGTGAACCTCGTCGATACGGACATGGTCTACGGCCACCGCCGCGACCCGCGCGGCTACCACGACGCCGTGGCCGTGATCGACGAGAGGCTCGCCGCCCTCGCCGCCTTACTCCGCCGCGACGACCGGCTGATCGTCACCGCCGACCACGGCTGCGATCCTTGCCACCGAGGCACCGACCACACGCGCGAATACGTTCCTGTGCTCATTTACGGGCCGGGGCATGCGTCGACCGATCTTGGCATCCGCCCGACCCTTGCCGACCTCGCGCAGTCGCTGGACGCGGCCTTCGGGGCTGACCCGCTTGCGAACGGCACGGCTTTCCGGTTGTGAAAACCCGCCGGATCACCCCCTTGAATCAAAACCCCTGCCGCGCGCCTCTTGACTCCACGCTGCGGAATGCGGAGAAACAGCGTCCGGTGGTATTCCGCCGCCCGCGCATATTTGGTGCCGCGCGATTCCAACCCACCAGCTAATCCACGCCATGCCTGCAACAAAACCATCCCGCAAGCTCACGCTCCACGACCGTCTCTCTCGCCTCACCGAGGTACAGGCGGTCAAACTCCTCGGCCCCGAGGGCAAACGGCTCCTCGTCGCAGGCGGGCGCTATGACATCGACATTAACGAGCATGTGAAGCTCACGAAGACCCGCTTGCGTGTCATTTTTCCCGCTTATGAAAAAGGTCCGCGCCCGCCGACGGTCACGGTGAGCCTCGCCGATGACAAGCGCAACCGCCTGCGCGTCCAGACCACCCCGCCCAACGCGCCCGAGGAACTCAAGGGTGCCGTCCTCTCCTTCTTGCTTGAAGAGAAGCTTGCCCTCGGCCTCTCCGTCCCGCCGTCGGAGCAAAAGCCGCTGGAACTGCTCAACGAGGAAGAGCTTACGGCCTTTGCGTTGTCCCTGCGCGAACAGCGCGCCGCCGAGGAACGGATGTCCTTCAAGAGCCTCGATCCGGATACGCCGTGGGCCGATTACACCGTGCATAGCGCGGTCTCGGGGCGGACTTACCGAGCGGCGCTGCGCGGTTTCGGGCCGGGCGAATCCTATTGCTCGTGCCGCGATTTCAAGACCAACCGCCTCGGCACCTGCAAGCACCTCATCAAGCTAGCCGCCCACGTGAAGCGCAGGTTTTCCGCCGCGCGTCTTGCCCGGCCCCATGCGCAGAGCGAGTTCGCCGTTGCATTGGCCTACGGCGGGGCGCCGCGCCCGCGCCTTCTCGTTCCGCAGGGCGAGACGCTTCCCGCCGCTGTCCGCGCTGCCGCCGGAGACCTCGAAGGCTGGACCGGTTCCGACGGCGAGGCCGCGCGCAAGGTGGTCGGGATCATCCGGCGCCTTGAGTCGGACGGCCACGATGTGCGCGTCTACCCGGACGCCGAAGAGTGGATCGAAGCCGCCCTCATCCGTGCCCACCTCGCTGAGAAGACCGCTGAAATCCGCCGCAATCCCGCTGCCCATCCCCTGCGCAAGGAACTGCTCAAGTCCGAGCTTCTCCCCTACCAACTGGACGGTGTCGCCTTCGCGGCGGGCGCCTGCCGCGCGATCATCGCGGACGAGATGGGCCTCGGCAAGACGATCCAGGGCATCGGGCTCGCCGCTTACCTCCGCCGCGAGGCGAACATCTCGCGCGTCCTCGTCATTTGCCCGGCTTCCCTCAAGTCACAGTGGCTTGCGGAAATCCGCCGCTTCTGCGGTCTCTCTGCCCGGCTGGTCCTCGGCGGCGCAAGGGAGCGCGCGGAACAATACAGCGAAGACGTGTTCTTCACTATCTGCAACTACGAGCAGGTTCTGCGCGACATTCTCTCCATTGAAAAATGTTCGTGGGATCTCATTATTCTAGATGAAGGGCAGCGCATCAAGAATTGGCAGGCAAAGACGAGCCGGGTGGTCAAGGGGCTGCGCTCGCCCTTTGCCGTCGTCCTCTCGGGCACGCCGATGGAGAACCGCCTCGACGAGTTGTTCTCCGTCGTGGAGTTTATCGATGACCAGAGACTCGGCCCCGCCTACCGGTTTTTCAACAAACACCGCGTGGTCGACGAGTCGGGCAAGGTAGTCGGCTTCCGCCGCCTCGACAAACTGCGCGAACAGCTCGCCCCCCTCCTGTTGCGCCGCACGCGCGCCGCAGTTCTCGAGGAATTGCCGCCGCGCTCGACGCAGATCATCCGCATCCCGCCCACCTCGCAGCAACTGGATCTCCACCGCGCTCAAATGCAGGTTGTTTCGTCGATCACCCGCAAGAGCCACCTCACGGAGATGGATATTATCCGTCTGCAGAAAGCGCTCCTCATGTGCCGCCTCAGCGCCAACGGTACCTACCTTGTCGACAAGCAACTCCCCAATCACTCGACAAAACTTGAGAAGCTTGGTGAACTCCTCCAACAACTCGGCGACGAGCCCGAACGTAAGGTCGTCCTCTTCAGCGAGTGGACACGCATGCTCGACCTCGTCGAAGAGATTCTCCGCTCCTGCAAACTCGGCTATGTGCGCCTCGACGGGTCTGTGCCGCAGAAAAAGCGGCAGCAAATCGTGCGGGAGTTCCAGAGCGATCCCGCCTGCCGCTTCATCATCATGACCAATGCCGGATCGACGGGTCTCAACCTTCAGGCCGCCGACACCGTCGTCAATGTCGACCTGCCGTGGAATCCCGCCGTCCTCGAACAGCGCATCGGCCGCGCGCACCGCATGGGCCAGAAGCGGCCCGTGCAGGTCCATATTCTCGTAACCGAAGATACCATCGAAGAAAGCCTCCTCGGCACACTTTCGGCGAAAAAAGAGCTGGCCCTCGCCGCACTCGATATCGGTTCCACCCAAGACGATGTTGCCCTCGAAAGCGGCATCGAAGAATTGAAGCGGCGCCTCGAACAGCTCATCGGAGCAAAACCCGACGCCGCCGTCGACGAAGTGTCGCGCGCCGAAGCCGAACGTGCCGCCTTGGACCGCCGCCGCCGCCTTGCCCTCTCCGGCGGAGAGATGCTCACCTCCGTGATCGGCTTCCTTGGGAACATTCTCCCGCCTCCCGCCGCCGCGGCGGATGGCGCACAAGCCCAAGCGGCCCTCGAAGAACAGCTTGCCGCCGGGCTCAACGAATGCGTCACCCGCGATGCCGACGGACGGCCCACCTTGCAACTGACCCTGCCGGACGACGAAAGCCTCCGCGCCCTTGCCGCCGGCTTCGCGCGCTTCGCCGCCCTCGCCGCACCCAAACGCGACTGACACCCTTTCCGCACCCGCTCGCCTTCGCCCCGGCGCTCCGGCTCATCGCCCCGGCGGCCCCTGTGAGCCCTGCCAGAGAAGTGATCAGCAACTGAATGTTCGGCGCTGCTGCATCGTTATTGTAATTAGGCTCAGTAAGTCTTTTTCCGAAAATAGATTTACAACAGCGAATATAAATCAATAGAAGAGTGATATAGGCCCAGCCCTTTTTGCAAAATAACTTAAATGCTCTCATGCATAATTTCTAGGATAGATAATATAACTCTGAGAATATTAATCCGGTGTCCGTAATGGAATGGTAAATGCCGGACCATATGCCGGGCTTAATTTGTGTGTTCATTATCTCATTCTTTTCTTGATATGTAAAGTTTGTTTAATCTCTGAGAAATTGACGGGGGTATGACAGGCTTGCCGGAGTTCCGGTGCTTTGGTGATACTGGTTTTGATATGAAGGCGACGCATTTTATACTGAGAATCGAGCTGCTTCATCTTGAGCGGGCGGTGTGGCGTGAGGTGCTTGTGCCGCGCGACATTTCGCTGCTGGATCTGCACGAAATCGTGCAGGGGGTTATGCCGTGGGACGATGAGCACATGCATGAGTTCCGGGTGAAGGAGGGTCGGCGCTTTGTATCTCTGATTGAGGATCCGCCGTGGGATGTGACGCGGGAGGACTTTGAAGACGCGGAAGACGAGGAAATGCTTGATGAGCACTTGAAGCGCAAAGGGTCGAAACTTTTCTATACCTACGATTTCGGGGACGGTTGGTTGCACGAGATCCGGTTGAAGGAAATGGCACCGGCTTCCGCGGGCACCCGCCTGCGTTGTCTCGAGGGGAAGGGAGCGGCGCCGCTGGAGGACTGCGGCGGACCACCGGGCGACAGCCGTGTGTGCGAGTTGGTCGAGGCCCGCCGCTTGGGCAAACTGGATGAACTGGACGAGTTCGACGAGTGGGTTCCGGAGGGTTACGATCCGGATGCGTTCGATCTGGAGACGGCGAACAACCGGCTGCAGCCGCTGGCGGACGCGTTCGAAGACATGGACCGCATCGACGGTATAATCGGGAACCCGCCGGACCGGGATTCGGGGGAAGGAGACCCGGAGAGGGAGGGCGGTGTGTTTGGCGAGGACGAAGCGGACGCGGCGGTCAATCCCTACGAGGCCTTGGCCGAGGCGGACAAGGCGGCCTTCCGCGAACTGGCGGCGGCGGCGGCGACCGTGCGCGGGCTGGAGCCATGGCACTATCTGGCCGACGAGGAGATTCTGGCGGTAGAGGATCCGGAAACGGGCGAACTCAAGTTTCTTTCCGTCCTCGGCGCGGGCGGTGAAGTGTATGCGGTGCAACTATACTACCCTCCGGACGGATACCGATTCTGGAGGCGCTACTTCGAGGGCGGGCATCCGCAGGATCCCAATGTGCTTCTGCGGAGCATGCATCTTGTCGATGTAGAGTTCGTCGATGGCCCGGAACTGGAGGAAGCGGACCGTGTCCTTTACCGCCTGGCCGATTTCCCGAAGCCGCGGCGCGGCGGGCTTCAATGGATGCGCTTCCGGTACTACCATCCGCGGAAGGTCCCGTGGGTACTCCCCGCGGCATTGGCGCCGGACCTCACGCGGGCTTTGCGCCTTCTCGGCGGATTGGAAACTGTTTTCCGCGACAAGCGTGCCTTGGCGGACCTTTACGGGCGTCTGCCGACCGCACGCCGCCGCGTGCCGGAAACACTCCCGGTTTTCCGCCTGCGTCGAGGTGGCAATGCCGATGACGCCGGTTCATGGGACTTGGTGGACGCGCGGATTCCGTGGGATAAAGCAGACGAGCCGCCAGCCCCTTTCCGTCCGCCCCTGGAAGAGATTGCCCTTTTGGCCGGATTGCCTGTCGCGGAGGAAACTTGGGAAATCGGGGCGGACTACATGCGTCAACCGGTGATGACGCCCGAAGGTCCAGTGCGCGCGATCCTTGCACTGATCGTCCGCACCGCAGACGGATTTGCGTTTCCGCCGCACATTGAGGACGACTGGCGACTCCCGCCGGACCGGGTGGTCTGGAACCTGTTCCGCGAGACGGCCGGGAGATGCGGATACCGCCCGAAGGAGCTGTGGGTGTCGAGCGATCCCGCCGAGTCTGCATTCGGATTCGCAGCCGGGAAAGGCGCGGTAGCCGTCAAGCGCAACCGGGAGAGGAAAATCGTCGGAGACCTCCTTGTCCGCTTGGGCAGCCTCGGTGACTGATAAGGCGAAACGGAAGCAGAAAGAGACTCCGGGGCGCGATTGGTTGTTACCTCCGTGCCGCCTCGAACCACTCCCCGGCAGCTGGATCATAGAAGCGGCGGGCGGCGCCGGTGCCATTGGCGTCCGCGTGGTAGATCCAGCCCGAGGTCTCGGCGCGGTATAGCCACGGGTGGAGTTGTTCCGAGGTCCAGAGCCAGCCGAGCGTGCCATCGTGCAGCCAGCCGCCGCCGTTGGCGGCGTAGCGAGCGGCGTAGATCCATCCGTGTTCGGCGTGGTCCACCCACGGGAACGTGTCGGCGGTGTAGTGGAATTCTCCAAACCATGCCGAGGCGTGGCGGTCGCCGCCGCTGGACTGGCCGCCCATCCAACTTTGCCCGAACCGCTCCCAGTAGCGGGGGTGGTCGAGAAGCGAGACGATGATGTCGACGATATCCTCCTCGGAGCGGGCGAGCGCGTCTTCGGCGCTTCCCTCGAACGGCGGCATACCCGAGTCGGAGTCACCGCGCCAAAGGGTCATCCACAGAGAGGTGACGCGTGTGATGTCGCGCCAGTTGTTGTTCGG
>SKLD01000403.1 GCA_007123395.1 Opitutales bacterium | reverse complement strand
GAATCACATTCAAGGGAACCGCTACAGAGATTTGTGTCAGCACGGCTTTGCGGGCATCCTTCTCGGTCGGTGTGCATTGCACCCGTTGGATGAAATTCTGATCCCCGATCATGGATACGGTCGTCGCGACGACGTTGGCGAAAAGAACGAGAGAAGTCGGCCCCAGCAGACTGAGGGTGAGGTCGAAGGAGCGAAGCTTTTCCGCCGATTGAATGGCGGCAAAGGCGGTCGAGGGATCCGCATTGAGCGCAATCAGCGCCCATGTCGCGCAAAGAAAGACGGCAATCAGCATGACGACGGCTTGTATGACGTCGGTCCAGATCACACCTTCGAGACCACCGAGCGTAGCGTAGAGCGTCGTGACCAAACCCATGATGAGGATGCTCGTTTCCATGGGTATGCCCGCGATCACGGAAATCGCAATGGCCGGCAGGATCATGATGGCTGCGAGCCGGGCCATGATCTGGTTGAGTGAGTAGACAACGCTGCCGAACAAGCGAAGCCCGAGGTTGTAGCGGCGCTCCAGATATTCGTTTGCGGTCTTCACATTCAGCCGCCGTGCGATAGGGACGTAGACTAAAAGCACGAGAGGGTAAGTGGCGGCGATGAAAAAACTGATTGTCAGGTAAGCCCAGTCGTCCTCGAAGGCGCGGCCGGGCATGGCCATCAGGCTTATGCCGCTGGCGCCTGTCGCAAACAAACTCAGGCCCGAGGCCCAGAAGGGTATTTGGCGGCCACCCCGGAAATAGTCAGCTTTGGTCCGCTCGCGACGCGCAAGGTAAACGCCGATGCCCACCATAATCACCATGAAGGCGATCAGCACGAGGTTGTCACGCCAGCCATACTTGGTCGGCTGCATCTGCGCTTCCAGTTCAATGACCGCATCGGGCAAAAAAAGCTCCTTGCTCAATTCCGTAATTTGCCCGACCGCGATCAGATCCCGTGCCGCCGGAACTTCGCCCATCAGCGCCCAACCATCCGTAGTCACGTGGTAGCCGATGATGGACTGCGGGTGTTCCGGCGTCCCGAAGAAGAGAAGGTGGGCGTCTCCGGACCGGGATACCAAGGCGCCTGTCACATTGACCGGCGGTTCGCGGAGACTCCGCCAGCCTCTCAGGGAACTGTAGCTCCACGCCGAGGTGCGATCTGCCCCTGAATCGTGTGCGAAGAGGTAAAGGCTCTGTTGGAGGGAGGCCAGAAGAACCTGATCGGCAGAGAACACCGGAGTGTTTTCGATTACGGCCCAGACGGGGGCTAGCGTGTTCAACCGAAGAAAGTGCCCCTCCAAAGACCCCCTTCGGGTCTGACCAATCAGATGGATTTGGTTGTTTATGACAGTAGCACTCAAGGCTTGGAAAGGGCCGGGGAGCGCGGGAATTCTCCCAACCACGAGTTCGGCCCGGCTGCCCGCGACAACTGCTTCGATTGGGCGCGTTGGAGACGTCTCACCGAACGGAAAGAGGATCCAGCGGTCCGCCGTCGCGACCGAGGCGAACTTCGCGTGTTCGCCACCGGTTGATCCGAGGTGGGTCCATTCCTCGCTCTCTGCGGGCCTGTGGAAGATGCCGGCTTTCTCCCCGGGTGTCTGCGGCCGCACGGGATCCGCGAAGGCCAGGGCCAGTTTGCCGCCTCCCATGCGAACCAGGTCGACCGTTCCAGCCGGCACAGGGGCCGCCGGGAAATCGGTGAAGACAAAAAGATTCGCGTCGCTCTCCCGCATTGGCGCGCGATCAGCGGCGGTGGCGAGGCCGGTCAGGAGCATGAGCGCGCCCGCAATAACCGCTGGAATGCGAATTGCCCGGCTATTCATTTCCCTTTTCACTTGTACGGTGTTTATGTTCACCAGCTTGGCCGGTTTTGCAGGCTGCGACCCGGATAAGCCAGTGGCTTGCCGGTTGAGGTATCGAAGAACTCATTCTTGGTGAAGCTAGGTGGCAAGGAAGGGCGGGCAACCGAATTGTCCGCAAATGGTTGATTCCGCATAGTTTTTGAAACATCGACCGCTTCCCTCGGGAGGGTGTGGAAATTCCTCAAGCGCTCCGGTGCCGGGCGGTAGCGGTCCGTTTACGCGCATCACGGCAAGTCCCGCAGGTAGGCACCGGGAGTGCGGCCCGTCTGCTTCTTGAAAACCCGGTAGAAATAAGCCGGATCATTAAAGCCGGATTCGTGGCAGGCGTAGAGGATGTGCCCCGTTTCGCGGAGGCGCTCGCAGGCGTATTGGATGCGCCGCCGGTTCAGGTAGGCGCTAAAGGTGGTGCCGGTTTCTTGTTTAAACAGCTGGGTGAACCGCCGTTCCGACAGTTGGCACTTGTCCGCCATGTCGGCGATGCGCTGGGGTTCGTGGGGATGGCTGTCGATGTGCTCAATGGCCCCCTGCACGGATTCGCGGCTCTTGGTTCCCGAGTCGATCATTTTGCATGCCAGATGCTGGCGGGCAAAACGGATTAGGATAGCGTCGGCAACACCGCGCAGGGCGGTCTTCCAGCCAAGAGCGCGGTTGCCCTGCTCGCGCAGGGCGCGTCGAAACCGTTCCAAGAGCGCCGAGTGGTGGAAGGCGGTGCGGGCACGCAGGGGTTGGCCAACCCAAGCTTCTTTGGCGATCATCGCCCAGATTTCCGCCCGCTCAGGATTGACTTTACTCTCGATAAAGCGGGTGCAAATGCAGAATAATACAAGTGTCAGGGGCTCGCGGGGATTATCCACAAAGCGATGTGCCCAGTGCGCGGGCAGCAGGACGAAATCGCCCTGCTGCAGTTCCCGCCGACCACCCTTGTATTCCAATCGCCCGGATCCCATGGCAACCCAGACTATCTTGTGAAACGGCCAGGCATCCATCGTCATCGTGAATTCGGCAGCGTGGTGACTCTCGACGATTCGAACCGCTCCCTCGGGAACTTCGACGTCAGCGGGAGCTTTGCGGCGGTCTGAATCCTTCGCATGGAAAGACATTGCCGGAAAATACAATCAGATTTTCCGGAAATGTCCAAGATAATTCGGGCGGTATCGGTATACTACCTATCCTCCTTAAGAGGGGAGCATTCTGAGTCATGAGCGTAATTTACAAGGCGGAAAAATGGTTGAAGGAGCGGCTCTTTGATTGCCGCATGTGTGGACAATGTGTGCTCAGCCACACGGCCTTGATCTGTCCGATGAACTGTCCCAAGGGTCTGCGCAATGGCCCGTGTGGCGGCACGCTGGAGGGCAAATGCGAGGTGATTCCGGAGATGGATTGTGTCTGGACGCGCATTGAGACGAAGAAGAAGGAGAAGAAACATAAAATCCATCTTCCGCCGAAGGAGGCGTTGTTTAATACCGCGAGCTACGTCAACTTGTTTAACGGAAAAGACCGCGAGACGCGCCTGCCGCATGATTTTGTCGACACCCGCCACATCCCCGCCAGTTCGCAGTTGGCAGCGAAGATGGGACGCGGGGAGTTTCTGCTCACGCTCGAAATCGCCTCTCCGCGCAACGCCAGAGGATTGTCCCGGGTGGAAGCAATCATGAAGCGCGTGGCCGACAAAGTCGACGCGGTCAACACGACCACCAATGCCGGCGGGGTGCCTTCGCTGCACTCCACCGAGACAGGGAAAGTCGTGGCCGCCCACGGAGTTGAGTCGGTGATCCAGTTCTGCGGGCGCGACCACGACAAGGAGGACTTCCTCCATGAGGTTGAAAAGGCCATGAACATGGGCTACCAGAACTTTCTTCTTCTGACGGGCGACTGGTTGCCTCAAACGGAGCGCAAGATCACCCAGCAAACATGGTTTCCGATGGACAGCTCGCAGATGATTCACTTTGCCAACGGGAAATTGCAGGATTGGGGCGAGCGCCTGGGGATCGTGCCCTTCCTTGGCTGCGCGGCGAATCCATTTTCCACGCCCATGCCGATCAGTGTGGAGCGCCTCGCCTTCAAGCGGGCCGCCGGTGCGCGCTTTTGCCAGACCCAGGCGGTAACCCATGTGCCAACCTTCGTCGAATGGTACCGCCAAGTGCGTGAGGGCCGTGAGGAAGAGCCCAAGCTCACCATCCCCTCGCTGCCCCTGATTGGTAGTCGGAAGATGTTTGAGGTGCTGTGCCGCCTGCCCGGCGTCTATGTCGACCCGTCGCTGCATGCCATTATGGAACGCGATCACTTTCAACAGCACTGCCTTGACTGGGCATTCGAGGTTGCCGAGGGCTTGATCGAAGCCGGGGCCGCCGGAATCCACGTCATGAATTTCGGCATGTCGCCGGAGTGTATCAACGAGTTTCTCATCCAGATTCGTGAACGGGCGGTGGAAGCCCGGAAACGCGCCGGCCTCACGTTTCCCCCCGCCGCCGTCTGAACCCCTCTGTTTTGCCCTCACCGATCAAATCACCATCCGAAGAAAAGAATACCATGCGTCAGACCCCTCCCCCGAGCCTCGAGGCCAAACTCCAAAACCATGCCAGCCCCGTGGAAATGCTCCGTCATTCGCCCACGGGTGGATACGAATTTCCCTTCGCCGCGCAATATACCAATTGGCGCGACGAGCAACGTGCCTGGCAGGAGAGTGTCGTGCTCTTTGATCAGTCCTTCCACATGACCGATGTTTACTTCGAAGGACCGGATGTGCGCCGATTGCTTTCGGATGTGGCGGTCAACACGTTCAAAAACTTCGGGGCCAATCGAGCCAAGCAGATTGTCGCCTGCAACGACGAGGGCAAGGTCATCGGCGACGCCATTCTCTTCGGGCACAGCGAGCACAAAGTCAGCGTTGTGGGCCGCCCGAGCGTGCCCAACTGGGTGAACTTCCACGCCGAAACCGGTGGCTACGACGTGGAGGTCACCCGCGACGAGCGCACGGTCAGCAACCTCGGCAACCGGCTCATATACCGCTACCAGATCCAGGGCCCGCATGCCCTGAAGCTGATCCAAAAAGTTCACGAGGGCCCTTTCCCGGAAATCAAGTTCTTCCACCTGGGCGACCTCCAGATCGCGGGACGTAAAGTCCGTGCGCTCAATCACAATATGTCGCGTATGGGGGGGCTGGAGTTGCATGGTCCGGTGGAGGACGGCCCCGCTATTCTGGACGCCCTCCTCACCGCCGGTCCCGAGTTCGGGCTGGTGCGCGGGGGGAGCCGCGCCTATGCGACCGTTTCCCCGGAGAGTGGTTGGATTCCATCGCCCATGCCCGCCATTTATGCGGGAGAGACCATGAAGCCCTATCGCGAGTGGCTTCCCGGCGATGGGTTTGAGGCCAATGCTTCGTTGGGCGGGAGCTATTATTCCGAAGATATTGAGGACTATTATCAAACGCCATGGGACCTTGGTTACGGCGGGCACGTGAAATTTGATCACGATTTCATTGGTCGCGAAGCGCTCGAAAAGATCGCCGCTCAACCGCATCGCCGCAAGGTCTGGTTGAAGTGGAATGATGAGGATGTCCTGAAAGTCTTCGCCAGCCAACTGGGCAACGGGCCGCGCTATAAATACATGGAGGTGCCCAACGCCTACTATTCCATCCTGCCCTTTGACAAGGTTCTGATGGGTGATCGTATGGTCGGGCTCTCCACATATACCGTTTATACGAGCAATGTCCGCCATTGGTTCTCGCTGGCCATGATTGATGAAAACGCCGTGGCCGAAGGCACCACGGTGCGCGTTGTCTGGGGAGAGGAAGGGGGTGGTTCCGCCAAACCCATTGTCGAGCGCCATGAGCAAACTGATATCCGAGCGACCCTCCACACCGAGCGCCTGAATGAGCAATAAGTCGACAATGCGGAGCCTGCGTTTGATTGCGAGCTGTCCGGAGCGGATCGGAATTGTGGCCCGTGTGGCTACCTTTCTGGCCGACCGGGGGGCCTCCATAACGCAGGCGGATCAATACCAGGACAGCGGCAGCAACACCTTTTTCATGCGCTACGGCTTCGATATACCCGACGCCGACGGGTTGGTGCCTGAGATGTCCGAGGCGTTCAGGCCAATTGCAGAAGCGTTTGCGATGAAATGGAAACTGCGTGACCCAAACGAGCGCCGGCGGGTCGTTCTCTTGGTCAGTAAATTCGACCACTGCCTCGCTTATTTGCTGCATCGTTGGAGGGTCGGTGACTTGAAAATGGATGTGCCCTGTGTCATCTCCAACCACAACGATCTGCGCGAGCTTGTGGAATGGTATGGCATTCTTTATCATCATGTGCCTGTGCCGAAAGAGGCGACGCGCAAACAGGCAGCCTTTGAGGAAACCGCCCGGCGGATCGAGGAAGCCGTTCCGGACGCCATTGTCCTGGCCCGCTACATGCAGATATTTCCGTCGTGGCTGTGCGAAAGGTTCCGCAATAGTGTGATCAACATACACCACAGTTTTCTGCCCTCCTTTGTCGGAGCACGGCCTTATCATCAGTCGAAGGAGCGCGGGGTTAAACTTATCGGTGCCACTTGCCATTATGTTACGGAGGAACTCGACGCCGGCCCCATAATTGAGCAGGACGTTATCCGTGTCCGCCACAGCGATACGATCGAAGACATGATGCGCCTGGGCAAAGACGTTGAAAATACCGTGCTGGCCCGCGGCTTGCGCTGTCACCTCGAAGACCGGATTTTGGTGCATGAAAACAAAACCATTCTGTTTTCCTGATACAATTGAATCCGGGTGCCATTGGGATGCCCCCCGCCTCCGCACCATAAAGGTGTTGCCCGACAGTCGCCGGGCAAAGCGCCGCGTGAAGCTTCAGCAAATTTGCACGCAATCAATCCCCAAGAGCTTGGCCAGTTTCCTCAGGACCGCGGCCTTGTGGCCGGTGCCGATGGCGCAGTGGTGGGCGGGTCCGGCTTCGGACCATTGCTGGAGGAAGTCGCGGGCGCTGATGTTGAATTTGTAGCGGCTGTTCGTGTTGCCGATTTGCAGGATCGGGCCTTCGACCGATTCGGCTTCGGCGATGAGGAAGCTGAGGCTTCCGTTGCCTTTTTGAACAACGGACAGCAGGGTCGCGGGGCCGCGGGCCACGGTCATCTGAATGGACAGACCCTTGCCGGGTTTGCCGTGGTAGACGGGGAGTGGAACAAGACCGACTTTGCCTTGGGCGATCGCGAAGTGCGCGGGGCCGTCGTGGCCGAGGTAGACAACGTCGTCCTTGAAGTCGGCGAGGTACAATTCGGAGAAAGAGCCGCCGCAGCCGAGCAGGTCCATGATTTTCATGGCCTGCACGTTTTTGATCTCGCATTCTCCGGCGACGGGAATGTTGCGGCCGGTGAGCAGGGTGTTGCCGGCGATGACGGATGTGACGATATTCTCGTAGGCGTTTCCGGAACTGCCTTCGTAGTAGTAGGCGAGCGACCCGAGTCGATTGTTGCGAACGAGTGCGTCGAGCGCCACGGAGGTGCGGGCGGCGCGTTCGATTTCGCCGCGTTCACAGTCCGGGGACACCTCGAAGGCTTCTTCGAATTCGGCGATCTTCGCCTGAATCTGCTCCCCGGTGGCGGCCTCGCGGGCGTCGAGCAGTTCACACATTTCGAGCAGTTCAAAGTGGTTGCCGAAAACCGCGCTTTGCTGCGTCATGTCGCTGTAGACGTCGAGCATGCCGCAGTAATAGTGGCCCAGCACTCCGACCCGGTTCTGCGCCATGGCCTGCCTGACTTTGGTCGCGCGGATCCAGTCGCGGATTTCGGCCCACGCGGCCTTGTCTTCGAGAAATCCGGTCACTAAATGAAAATCGATGCCGCAACGATTGAAGACGCTGGCGATCTCCGGAGCGCAGCAAGCCTGGCAATTCTCCAGCCAGGCCCCCGTCATCTTCCCGCGGTCACCCAGCGCATTGAACTTTTCGTAGTCCAACTGCGCAACCGGCTGCAGGTTCAGCACGATCACCGGCACATTGGTCTTTTGGGCAATCGGCAGCACGGTCGAAGACAAGGCGTAAGTCGTAATGAAAAGGAAAATCAGCTCCACTTCCTCACGCCGGAAGGCAGAGGCTGCCGCACTGGATTTGAGCGGGTTGTCGATGAGCCCTAAATCCACAACTTCAGCTCCGTTTTCTTCAATGCCTCCTTTGACCCGGGCCTGATAGCCCAACAGGCGCTCTTTCAACCCATCAAACTGATCCCAATAGGTGTCCAATCCGATTCCGAACAAACCGACTTTTAGCGTAGATATCTTTGGCGTCATTTGTCTGTCGATAACTGTTTTCAATCCAACCGCAATTTGAATTCCCCCGGATGAGCAAAGCCGCATGGAAATTGGCTCCTTGTTTTCCTTCGGCCCGCAGACGGACGGAGCCATTGGTTCAGGACACCGCATCCACTGGGCGCTGCTTGAAACACGATTGCACGGAGGGAAAGCGCGCATATCCGTTCGTATCCACCGGAGTTCCTGG
>SKLD01000347.1 GCA_007123395.1 Opitutales bacterium | reverse complement strand
GAGGTCTGCCACCTCGACCGCGACCACGTCGACCTCGACACCGGGCAGCTCGTCGTGGCCGACTCCAAGTACGGCAAGTCGCGGCTGGTGTTCCGCGTCGCCCGCCGACGACCCGCACCCTCCCAATACAGCAACCTCCGATACGCTCGCGTCTCCGCCCGCCAACCGCACACGGACTGGAAAGTCCGTGCTCCGCTCTCACAACAAGCTCAGGACCAGCCGGCTATACCGGGCTGCGGTGGAAAGGTATCCCTTGGCCACGGTTTCGCCAGGACACGCCCCGGACTTTTGAATTTTTTCGAAGAAGAAGAGGGAGAGGGAGAGGGAGAGGGAGACGGCTTTTGCTCTTGCAGGAAACTGGGCGGGTGGTTGCCTGTTTGTTCCGGCTGCGGGGTGCGGACGGGCTCTGGGCTTGGCCGCGACCATGGAATGAAACATCGTAGAAAGGAATGAAGGTATGAAAAAAAACGCTAGCGAAGAAATCCGCGAAGCCGTGACGGCGGGGGAAACAGCCCTCGGGATCGAGCTGGGTTCGACCCGTATCAAAGCGGTCCTGACGGGACCGGACCACCGGCCACTGGCGACGGGAGAGCACGCATGGGAAAACCAGTTGCGGGAGGGGGTCTGGACGTATGATCTGGAGGCGGTCACCGACGGCTTGCAGGCGTGCTACGCCGACTTGTGCAAGAACCTCGAAGCCTCCTGCGGGGCCGTGCTGAAGCGGGTCGGAGCCATCGGAGTCAGCGGCATGATGCACGGTTATCTGGTGTTTGACACTGCCGGGCAGCTGTTGGTCCCCTTTCGCACATGGCGTAACAACATCACCGGACAAGCCGCCGGGGAGCTGACCGAATTATTCCAATACCCTATCGCGCAACGCTGGAGCATCGCCCACCTTGACCAGGCGATTCTCAATGGTGAAGCGCACGTGGGCCGTATTGCCCATATCACGACATTGGCCGGTCACGTGCATTGGAAGCTGACCGGCCGCAAAGTCCTTGGTGTGGGCGAAGCCTCCGGCATGTTTCCGATCAACATTGAAAGAGGAGACTTCGACCGCGCGTGCATCGGCAAATACAACGAACGCATTGCGCGCAAGGGGCTCGACTGGCGAATGGAAGACGTGCTTCCCGAAGTGCTGTGCGCGGGTGAGGATGCCGGAACCCTGACGGCGGAAGGAGCGCGCTGGATCGATCCGTCGGGCGAGTTGGAAGCGGGCATTCCGCTCTGTCCGCCGGAGGGTGACGCGGGCACCGGAATGGTGGCGACGAACAGCGTCGAGGCGCGCACCGGAAATGTCTCCGCGGGCACCTCGGTTTTCGCCATGCTGGTGTTGGAAAAAGCGCTCTCGAAGCTGCACCCGGAAATCGATCTCGTCACCACGCCCGACGGCAAACCGGTGGCCATGGCGCATGCCAACAACTGCACCTCGGACCTGAACGCATGGATGGGCCTTCTCGGCGAGGCCGCGCGCGTCCTCGGGGCGGACGCGGATCCGGCGGATCTGTATGGAAAACTGCTTCCGCTCGCGCTCGAAGGAGACGCGGACGGCGGCGGGTTGCTCGCCTACGGCTACGTCTCCGGCGAGCATGTGACCGGTTTCAGCGAAGGGCGGCCGCTTTTCGCGCGCCGTCCCGACAGCTCATTCACGCTCGCCAACTTCCTCCGCACCCATCTTTTCTCCGCGCTGTGTGCCCTGCGGGCCGGCCTCAACATTCTCATCGAGGAGGAGCATGTCCGGGTGGATGAAATCCGCGGACACGGCGGCTTTTTCAAGACAGCGTCGGTTGGCCAACGCGTCATGGCGGCGGCCACGGAAACACCGGTTTCGGTGCTGGAAACGGCTGGCGAGGGAGGCGCGTGGGGAATCGCCCTGCTGGCCGCCTACCGCATCCGGCGCGGCGACGGGCAATCCCTGCCGGACTTCCTGAAGCCCGTCTTTGCCGGGAGCCTTGGCGAGCCTCTCCCGCCCGAGCCAAACGACGTCGAGGGCTTCCGCCGGTTTTTCGAGCGCTATCGACGTGGACTTGCCATCGAGCGCGCGGCGGTTGATGCACTCGAATAAACCCCGCCCCCCTTATTGAACACCTCAGAAATATTCGGACGCGAACAAGAGTGGAAGCGGCGTCCCGCCGCTTTGTCAGCGGCTCAAAAAGCGGCGGGACGCCGCTTCCACACTATTTCGACCATTTGTTATTGCTGTTTTTATCAAGGGAATATTAGTAAAGAACCAAAAACATGAAAGAAAAAGAAATCTGGTTTCTCACCGGCAGCCAACACCTCTACGGTCCCGCCGCCCTCAAGCAAGTTGCCGCCAACGCGGAGACCGTGGCAAAAGGCCTCGACGCCGATCCCGGCGTTCCCGCCCCGATCGTCTTCCGCCCGATCGTGACCACTCCGGAAGAGATCCGCGCCGCCTGCGTGGAGGCGAGCGCGAGCGAGCGGTGCGCGGGCGTGATCACATGGATGCACACCTTTTCGCCGGCCAAGATGTGGATCGGCGGCCTGACTCGGCTGACCAAGCCGGTCTGCCACCTGCACACCCAATTCAACCGCGACATTCCGTGGAGCGGAATCGACATGGATTTCATGAACCTGAACCAGTCCGCCCACGGGGACCGCGAGTTCGGGCACATGTGTTCCCGGATGCGGATTCCGCGCCGGGTGGTCGTCGGGCATTGGGAAGACCCCGCCGTGCGCGCGCAGGTGGGTGAATGGACATCGGTAGCGCTCGGGCTCGCGGCCTTGCGCGAACTCAAGGTCGTGCGCTTTGGCGACAACATGCGAGCGGTCGCCGTCACCGAGGGCGACAAAGTCGAAGCCGAACGGGTCTTCGGGATGTCGGTCAACACCCACGGTATCGGCGACCTCGCCGCCGTGGTGAAGGAAGCGGGCGAGAGCGAAATCGACACCCTCTGCGCGGAGTATGACGACACCTACGAAATGGCTTCGGACTTGCGGGACGGGGGTTCCGCCCGGGCCTCCCTGCGCGAGGCGGCCCGCATTGAGATCGGCCTGCGGCGCTTTCTCGAAACGGGTGGCTACGGTGCCTTCACCGACACCTTCGAGGATCTGCACGGGCTGACACAATTGCCCGGCCTGCCGGTGCAGCGCCTCATGGCCGGGGGCTACGGCTTCGGGGCCGAGGGCGACTGGAAGCACGCCGCCTTGGTGCATGTTCTGAAAGTGATTGGCGGCGGAAGAGGACGGGGCACCTCCTTCATGGAGGACTACACTTATCATTTTCATCCCGACGGCACGCGTTGCCTCGGTGCCCACATGCTCGAAATCTGCCCCAGCATCGCCGCCGCCCGGCCGCGCTGCGAAATCCACCCCCTCGGCATCGGCGGCAAAGCCGATCCGGTGCGGCTGGTCTTCGACGCGGCGACCGGCGCCGCCGTCAACGCCTCCCTCGTCGACATGGGCAACCGCTTCCGTTTCCTCGTCAACACGGTTGAGAGTGTCGGGATTTCCGAGCCGATGCCCCGCCTGCCGGTCGCCCGCGTGCTCTGGGACGCCAAACCCGACCTGCAGACCGCCGCCGAGGCATGGATCCAAGCCGGCGGGGCGCACCACACCGCCTTCAGTTTCGACGTGAACGCACATCAGATCGAAATGCTCGCCGAGATGACCGGCGTCGAATGCGTCCGCATCGACGAAGCCACCGAGATGCGCCGCTTCCGGCAGGATCTGCGCGTGGGCGAAGTCTACTACGGAATCCGGGGCCTTTGAATAGCGCCCGCGTCCGCCAACCCACCACACCCGAAACCGCCATGAAGCACACATCCCTCCGCGAAGAATGCTGCGAAGCGAATATCGCCCTGCCGCGGTCCGGACTCGTCGACCTCACCTTCGGTAACGTGAGCGTCTTCGACCCGGCCGCCGGCCTCTTCGCCATCAAACCGAGCGGTGTCCCCTACGATGCCCTCAAGCCGGCGGATATCGTCCTTGTTGACCTCGAGGGAAAGGTGGTGGCGGGCGACCTCAAACCCTCCTCCGACACGCCGACCCACCGCCGTCTCTTCCGCGCCTTCGGCGACAAAGGCGTGCGTTCGATCGTGCACACCCATTCCCGTTGCGCGGTCGCCTTCGCCCAAGCCGCACGCGAACTGCCCTGTCTCGGCACGACCCACGCCGATCACTTCCACGGCGGCGTGCCCGTCACAAGGCCCATGACCCCCGGGGAAATCCAAGGCGACTACGAATGGGCAACCGGCGGCGTCATTGTCGAGTGTTTCGCACAGACCGACCCGCTGAGCATACCCGCCGTGCTCGTGCGCGGCCACGGACCCTTCGCTTGGAATGTGAGCGCCGTCAAAGCCCTTGAGAGTGCCCAAGCCCTCGAAATCTGCGCCGACATGGCACTCAAAACCCTCGCCCTCGACCCCGCCGCCGCACCCCTCGACGCCTGCCTGCTGGACAAACACTTCCTGCGAAAACACGGCGCCACCGCCTACTACGGACAGTGATTCTTTCCGAACACCCGCGAATCCCTCCGGACCGGGTTACCCGCGGTTCGTTGCTTCCTTCACCGCCAAGCTTTGACGCTATTCGGGGGGCCGGGCCGGAGCCGCCACCAAGTGGAAATAAAGGGTGGGTATCAACACCAGCGTCAGAAGGGTTGAAACAAAAACGCCACTGAGGAGGGTAAGCCCCAAGGGTTGCAAGGCTGGTTCAAGGATAAGCGCGCCGCTCCCAAAGACGACCGTTCCGGCCGTGAGCAGGATGGGACGCGTGCGCAAAACCCCGGCTAAAACCAATGCCTTTCCAGGCTCCATTCCGCCACCGATTCGTTTCTGAGCGAAGTCGACCAGAAGGACAGCGTTGCGCACGACAATCCCAGCCAAGGCAATCACTCCAAGCACCCCCAAACCCGCGATATCAAGGCCAAAAGACCAATGCGCGGGAATGACTCCGATAAAAATCAACGGAATCGGTGCCATGATGAGCAAAGGGATCCCGTATGAAGCAAACCAGCCGACGAGAAGAATATAAATCACGAAAACCACCGCCACACCGGCAATCGCAAGATCCCGATACACTTGCCGGGTCATCTGCCATTCACCTCCCCAGAAAAGCGTTAGACCATCCGCGGAATGAGGTCTTTGGCCCCATGAAACATTCACTTCCTGCCCATGTTTACGGGTGACATGGGCCGATAGATCCCGTTGCACCGAAATGGGTTGGCTCTCCGCCCGGTTCACCATGGCGCCGACGTAGTTCACCGGACTGAGGTTTTTGCGGTGCCGATTGGGCTCCGCCTCAATCTCCGAAAATTCCGCCACATCGGAAAGCTGCACCGGCCGGCCTCTTTCATTTTGCACCGACAAACCGGACACGTGCTCAAGCCGTGCGCGCTCTCTTTCCGCAAGCCGAACGACAACCGGAGTGGGAAAGCGTTCGTGCGGCAAATCCAGCGTGGTTGCGACGCGCCCGGAAAGAGCGATTTCAAGAGCAAGGACCGCGCGGGCGGGAACAACGCCATGGGCCGAGGCCCGAACCAAATCGATTTCAGCGTGCAATTGCCTGTGCGCAGGCCTTGGGAAAACCTGGATCGCACCAGCCGCGGGGTGTTCCCCGATGGAATCGGAAACCGTGGCCGCCAAATCCGCGCGCGCCCTCTCATCGGGGCCGTAGATCTCCGCCTCAATGTCATTCTCGCTTGAAGGTCCCGAGGGGATGCGGCGGATCCATGCGCTGCCCTCGTGCGGTCTCAGGATTTCCGGTAGAGTTTCAAAGAGATCACGGCCAATGGCATGGCTTTGGCGATCGCGCTCGTCTTTGTGGGGCAGTTGAACATAGATGCTCGCACGGTGTGAACGAACGGGGGGAATATCCGGCGGTCCCGGGGGCGGGAGAAGGCGTGGGCCTTGGAGCCCTGCGAAAACTGTGTACGCTTCCACCTCGGGATAGCCCCGCAGATGACTCTCCACGGCGGCGACTCCACGGAGGGTTTCTTCCAGATTACTCTCCGGCGAGAACTCCATTTCGATGACAAAAATCTCACGATCAAGAAACGGCACGAGTGTCATCTGGACGGCGCGGAACAACACCATTGAGACACTCCCGCACAGCAAAATTATCATGGTTGCGTAGAGAGCCCAACGCAGGCCGGCATATTGGAAAAGTGAACGAAGAAGGGCGCCATACGCTGCCGCCAATCCACCGTCGGGTGTCCTCTCCGAAGCATCGCCCGCTTTGTCGTCGGGCTTCTCGCGGGCGTTTTCAGAGCCTTCGCTGCTCTCAGGGGGTGACTGGATAAGCCGATACGCGAGAAAGGGGGTCACGCTCAAGGCCATGATCAGTGAAAAAAGAATGGCAAGGGAAGCTCCGATCGGAATCGCCCGTGTGTATTGGCCCATCTCCCCCGTAATCAGTGCCGTCGGAAAAAGAGTCGCCACAATCAATATCACGGCGAGAATCGTCGGATTTCCCACCTCGTCGACCGCCTTCACCACAAGATCACGCGGCGCCCCCCGGCTTTCACGGAAATGTCTTCCGATGTTCTCCATGATGATGACGCTGTCATCGGCAATGAGACCGATGGCAAGGATCATGGCGGCGATGGAAACTGGATTGAGACTGAATCCCATCCAGTAATACGCGAAAGGCACGACCGAAAGAATCGTCGGAATCATGATTGAGACCCCCGCGGCCGCACGCCAACCCAAGCCTATCGTTATGATAAACACCACGGCGGCAATCGCGACAAACAGGTTCTCCAATACGCTGCGCACCGTTTCCGTGGCGAGGCGGCCCGCATCGAAAGCAATGCGAATACCAACATCCGAAGGGAGCAACTCCTCGCCTGCTTCGGCAATCCGCGCGAGGGCACGCTCCGTAACATGGCTCACATTGCGGTGCGGAACCGTTGTAACCGCCAAACTGACGGCGGGAACGCTCGTTGCCGCGCCCGCCTGCCAATGTAAGGTTGCCGATTCAGCGGGCGCGGGACCATCCACAATGTCCGCGACATCCTTCAGGTAAACGACACCCGCCGGCCCCGCGCCAACCTGTAGCCGCGCAAGGTCGTCCACGCTTCCGGGAAGAATCCCCACGCGAACCGGAAGCGTCTTCTCTCCCCGCAACGGGCCGGAGGGAAGACGCATCGCGGAAGCACGGATCGCCTCGAAAACCGCGGTCGGATCGAGCCCCAGGGCGGCCAATTCAGACGGTCGCGGAAGCACCTGTATCTGACGCTGTGAACCGCCGAAGACGGCCACCGTTCGCACGCCCTCCAGCCCCTCGATTCGCGTGGCAAGTTCTTCTCCCATGCGGCGCAGTTGAAACCCGTCCGCGCGCTCACTGTGGAGCGTTACCATGAGGCTGACAAGATACTCGTCACCAATCATTTCAATGGCCTCGTCACCGACACCGGGCGGGAACGATGACCGATTGCTCTCCAGCAACTCGCGGAGTAGTCCATACGCCTCAGCGTCTCCCGTCCCTGCGGTAAACTCGACGACAAAGGCGGCGGCATCCGCGGAAGAGACGGCTTCGACCTCAATGACCTCCCGCAATCCTTTCAGCCATGCGCCGACCGGACGCGCGATGAGATTGTCGACCCGCTCAACGCCCGCGCCCGGAAATGGAATGAGGAGATACGCCGTCGGCACCTCAATATCGGGCCGGTCCTCGCGCGGCGTCAAAAAAAGACCGTATGCGCCGAGCGAGAGCGCCGTCAGAATGATGAGGGGAACAAGCGGCGAGTCGATGAGCCGGTCCGCCAATTTCCCGGCAAAACCCAAGTCGTTCATCCGTCCGCGGGTCCTTCTTTGTCTTTTCGGATGACCACGGGCTCACCATCCCGGATTTCCCGGATACTCTCCCCCACAACAACCCGCTCGTTCTCTCGGAGACCACTCGTGACCGTCACCCGGTTTTCGGCCCCGTCACCCGCTTGCAGCGCGATCCAGCGCAACCGTGCGACTGTTTCCTCCGCCTGATCACCTTCCACAACAAAAACCCCGCTCAATTGTCCACGCCGCAACACGGCGGAGCGGGGAACACGGAATAAGACATGGCCCGCCCTTGCCGTCGGAACAAGCACCTCCGCCACCATACCGGGAAGAACATGCGCGGGAGGATTATCCAAAATCAATTGCAGTCGCAGACCCACGCCCGTTTCAACCATCGCCGGAACGATCCCGCGCACCGTCGCTTTCGCGGTTTCAGCACTTGCGACAAAGTTCACTTCAATCCGATCGCCACGGTGGATGTGCGCCGCGCTTTCCTCATCGAGTGATGCTTCGATCCGAAGCTTCTCGCGATTCTCCAAAATAACAAGCGGTGGTCCGGGACCAACGAATGATCCAACCTCCGCGACAACCTCG